>CAJPQE010000001.1:0-52948 GCA_905372795.1 Streptococcus cristatus
TATTATACCATAGATTTCAAATTTCTTTCCTTATATATTATTTAAATTAACACTCTTTCCTTAAAAATTTTTTAAAATTTTCTTAAAAACGCTTGCAAGCGTTTACCTTTTGTGCTAAAATTATTTTAAGTTCAAGAAAACGTTTGCGCTATGCAAGCGTGTTCTTAGATGGTATTATACTTTTATTCTTTAGGAGGAATAATCATGAAAAACAAAATGTTGAAGAGCGTTGCTGTTCTCGGTACTGTTGCATTGGCAGGCTTCATCTTGACAGCTTGCGGAAGCAAATCTTCTTCAAGCAAGTCATCTGAATCAGGCGACAAGAACGTTACAGTATACGTTGAAGAGCAGTACAAGGCTTACATGGAGAAAGCTGCTGCAGCTTTTGAAAAAGAAACTGGTTCTAAAGTTACTATTAAAACTGGTGACCAAATGGGTGGATTGGACAACCTTTCACTCGACAACCAGTCTGGTAAAGCTCCAGACGTTTTGATGGCTCCATACGACCGCGTAGGAAGCCTCGGTACAGATGGACAATTAAACGAAGTAAAATTAAGCAAAGATAGTAAGACAGATAAAACTACTGAATCTCTTGTAACAACAGAAGGTAAAACATACGGAGCACCTGCTGTTATCGAGACTTTGGTAATGTACTATAACAAAGACCTGATCCAAAAAGCTCCTACAACATTTGCTGAACTTGAAGAGTTGGCTAAAGATAGCAAGTACGCTTTCGAAGGCGAAGATGGCAAAACATCTGCTTTCCTTGCTGACTGGACAAACTTCTACTACGCTTACGGACTTCTAGCTGGTAACGGCGGTTATGTATTCGGTGACAATGGTAAAGATCCTAAAGATATCGGTCTTGCTAATGAAGGTGCAATTAAAGGTATTGAATACGCTAAAACTTGGTATGCAAAATGGCCTAAAGGAATGCAAGATACTGAAGGCGCTGGAAACTTGATCCAGTCTCAATTCCAAAAAGGCAAAACTGCTGCTATCATCGATGGCCCTTGGAAAGCATCTGCTTTAAAAGAAGCTAAAGTAAACTATGGTGTTTCAACTATCCCAACTCTTCCAAACGGAAAAGAATATGCTGCTTTCGGTGGTGGTAAAGCTTGGGTTATCCCAACTGGTGCTAAAAACCCAGAAGTTGCTCAAAAATTCGTTGACTTCTTGACTTCAACTGATCAACAAAAAGCATTTTACGATGCTACTAACGAAGTACCTGCTAACACAGAAGCACGCGAGTATGCAGTAAGCAAGAAAGATGAACTGACAGACGCAGTTGTTAAACAGTTCCAATCAGCTCAACCAATGCCAAACATCTCTGAAATGAGTACTGTTTGGGATCCAGCTAAGAACATGCTCTTCGATGCTGTAAGCGGTAAGAAAGATGCTAAAACTTCAGCTGAAGATGCTGTTAAATTGATCAAAGAAACTATCGATCAAAAATTCGGCAACAAATAAGCAAGTTTAAATAAAGGGGTGGGAATTTTCCCTACCCCTTGTTTGATAGAATGAGGCTTTATTCTATCTTCTAATAAGAAAAACTCGGATTAGGACTTGTACTTACTGCAATTCCTCAATCTTTCTCGTATCTAAGGAGACTACAATGACAAAAAAAGATCCCAAACAAGCCATGTTGCGCTCCCTCATTCCAGGGTTGGGGCAAATCTATAATGATCAAAAAGCCAAAGGATACATCTTTCTTGGGGTTACGGTTGCATTTTTAGCTTATTTCGTAGCTATTGCCCTACCAGAAATTGAAAATCTCATCACCCTTGGTGAAGTCCGTGGTGACAACTCACTCTTCATGCTGATCCGCGGTGCCTTCCACCTCATCCTCGTGGTATTTTTCCTGATTTTCTATGGATTTAACTTGAAGGATGCTCGGACGGTTGCTAAACAGTGGAACAATGATTATCCTGTTCATACTACCTTGAAGGAAATGTTTGATGGAATCTATGAAAATGGCTTTCCTTACTTACTCATCATCCCTTCTTATCTGGCCATGACCTTTGCTATCATTTTCCCCGTATTGGTAACGCTCTTGATCGCCTTTACCAACTATGATTTCAAACACTTGCCACCAAATAAACTCTTGGATTGGGTTGGCTTTACCAACTTTGCTAACATTTGGCAATTGAGCACCTTCCGTGCGGCCTTTGGTTCTGTCTTGACTTGGACTATCATCTGGGCGCTGGCAGCCTCTACTTTGCAAATCGTAATCGGTATTTTCACTGCTATTATTGCCAACCAACCATTCATCAAAGGAAAACGCATCTTTGGTGTTATCTTCCTGCTTCCTTGGGCAGTTCCAGCCTTTATCACTATCCTGACTTTCTCAAACATGTTCAACGATAGTATCGGTGCCATCAACACTCAAGTCATCCCGCTTCTCAGCAAGGTTCTTCCCTTCCTAGATGGACATCTGATTCCGTGGAAGACTGATCCGACTTGGACTAAGATTGCTCTGATTATGATGCAAGGTTGGCTTGGATTCCCTTATATCTATGTCCTGACCTTAGGTATCTTGCAGTCTATTCCAAATGACCTTTACGAAGCAGCCTACATCGACGGAGCCAATGCTTGGCAGAAATTCCGCAACATCACTTTCCCAATGATCTTGGCAGTTGCGGCACCAACTTTGATCAGTCAATACACCTTTAACTTTAATAACTTCTCAATCATCTACCTCTTCAATGCAGGTGGTCCTGGTAGTGTCGGTGGAGGAGCTGGTTCAACCGATATCCTGATCTCTTGGATTTATCGTTTGACCACAGGTACAGCACCGCAATATTCAATGGCGGCAGCCGTTACCCTCATCATCTCCATCATTGTCATCTCTATCTCTATGATTGCCTTCAAGAAACTACACGCATTTGATATGGAGGATGTATAAGATGAATAGTTCTGTTAAATTTAAACGTTTTATCAACCATAGTTTGACCTATCTCTACCTTGTAGTGCTTTCCATTATCATTCTCTACCCGCTCTTGATCACGATCATGTCTGCTTTCAAAACGGGGAATGTCGTGGCCTTCAAGCTAGACACAGACATCAACTTCAGTCTGGAAAACTTCTCTCGTCTCTTCTCAGAGACTCTATATGGCACTTGGTACTTTAACACCATTATCATTGCCGTCTTGACAATGATTGTCCAAACCAGTATAGTGGTACTTGCAGGTTATGCATACAGCCGTTACAATTTCATCGCAAGAAAGCAAAGTTTGGTTTTCTTCTTGATTATCCAAATGGTGCCAACCATTGCAGCTCTGACCGCCTTCTTCGTTATGGCGCTGATGCTCAATGCCCTCAACCAAAGCTGGTTCCTCATCTTCCTTTATGTGGGTGGTGGTATTCCAATGAATGCTTGGTTGATGAAAGGATACTTCGATACCGTTCCTATGTCTCTAGATGAGTCAGCTAAATTAGACGGTGCTGGTCATTTCAGACGTTTCTGGCAGATTGTCCTGCCCCTCGTTCGTCCAATGATTGCTGTGCAAGCTCTCTGGGCCTTCATGGGACCTTTCGGAGACTATATCCTCTCTAGCTTCCTTCTTCGTGAAAAAGAATTTTATACGGTTGCAGTTGGTCTTCGTACCTTCGTCAGCGATGTCAAAAATCAAAAAATTGCCTTCTTTGCTGCCGGTGCGATTCTCACTGCCCTTCCAATCTGTATTCTCTTCTTCTTCCTGCAAAAGAATTTTGTATCTGGTTTAACAAGTGGTGGAGACAAGGGATAATCTTGTCCCACCCTGTTTTTGATTTAAAAACAATTATAGTTATATGGCAGCCAATAAGTTCTTTATTGGCCACCACCTGATTATAATTTTAGAAAGAGGCAGCTATGTTACCCTATCCTTTTAATTATTTTTCGAGCTTGATTGGTTTTAGAAGAACTTTCGCCAATCGTCGGATGCTTAGCTGGTTCCAGCTCATCTTTACCAGCGTCTTTTTGATTTCTCTGTCTTTGATCCCCGTAGCCATTCAGACAGCGTCTTTGACGAGCTATGCTCTGGATACTTTTGTTGATAAGGCATTTGACACTCTGGATGAAGACGTGATGATTGACTTGGACCATCATGCCCAGATGAAAGACCATGTACTGACCACTGAAAATCCTGAAGGCATTCATCGCAATGCCGCTGGG
Organism: Streptococcus cristatus; assembly: GCA_905372795.1. Lineage (GTDB taxonomy): Bacteria > Bacillota > Bacilli > Lactobacillales > Streptococcaceae > Streptococcus > Streptococcus cristatus_J. The sequence continues at coordinate 4,157 of CAJPQE010000001.1, forward strand.
ACTGTCATTATTGGTCATCATGAGGAGCTCAAATTAGGCAAGGAGCTGACGCTTTACTTTGACAAAGAAAATCTTAAAATCACTAAAGAAGGAAAAGAACTGGCCAATATCCGCTACCAAGCCATTGACCAGAAGGCTCTGAAAAGTAAAGAAGCCCTGACCAAAGCCATTTCTAAAGACTGGTTCCAGCAAAACCGCTTGGTAATCAGCCTCTTTCTAGTCGTCTCCGCAGGCTTCCTCTTTAGCATCAACTTTGCATTTCTAGCACTCGGTGCTTCCTTCTTGCTCTATCTGACCAAGAAATCACGGTTATTTTCTTTTAAAACCTTTAAAGAATGCTATCATTTTATCCTCAACTGCCTAGGATTACCAACGATTATCGGTCTTATCTGTGGCTTATTTGGACAAAGCCTGCCTACGATTATCACAGTCCAAAATATCTTGTTTGTTCTTTATTTGGTGATTATTTTCTACAAAACACATTTTCGTGATGAGGATTTTAGAAATTAGGAGGTTATTATGCGCGTTACGATTAAAGAAGTAGCGAAATTAGCGGGTGTGTCTCCCTCAACGGTGACACGCGTCGTACAAAACAAGTCTACCATCAGTGATGAAACAAAAAAACGCGTCCGCGCTGCTATGAAAGAGCTGGACTATCATCCAAATCTCAACGCTAGAAGTCTGGTCAGCCAATCAACCCAAGTCATCGGTCTGGTGCTGCCCGATGATTCGGATCTTTTTTACCAAAACCCATTCTTCCCAACTGTCTTACGAGGGATTTCACGCATCGCATCTGAACATGACTATGCCATTCAGATTAGTACTGGACAGGACGAAGAGCGTCGTTTAGAAAATATCAAACAAATGATTTTCGGAAAACGCGTCGATGGTTTGATTTTTCTCTATTCTAAGCCAAACGATCCGCTGGTTGACTTTGCGATTAAAAACCAATTTCCTTTCTTGATTTTAGGGAAAGCAGTGTCACCATTTGTTTCTTTGGTCGATAATGATAATATCAAGGCTGGCTACGATGCAACCAAATATTTCCTAGATCAAGGTTATAAAAAAATTGCCTTTCTAGCTGGGAATAAAGAGCTTGTCGTATCCCAAGACCGCTTTACCGGCTACAAACAAGCCCTAGAAGAAGCAGGCATCCCTCTCGATGAAAACATCGTCAAGTTTTCTTTCGGTTTCCTCTTGGAAGATAGCAGTTATAAGATTATGGAAAAGATGCCTATTCAGGAAATCGAAGCCTTTGTGACATCGGATAGTATGGTTGCCGAAGGGGCTCTCCACTATCTCAAAGACATTGACTACCGCTTCCCGATTATCACTTTTGACTCTATCAAGCCACGCATCAACGTGGATGCCTACATTAATATCAATACCCTCGAGTTGGGGAGGGAATCTTTCCGTACCTTACTCCAAATCATTAAAGATAATAAGGATGACAAGCATACTTGCTATCGCCAAGTCATCCCCCACAGCATTCTTACTCGTTAGTTAAGGAGAAATTTCATGGTTTATCGTATTTTCCAAGCCTACTTAGATGATGAAAATAACATCACTATCGAATTGGAAAAGTCCTTTGATGCTTATTCTATCCACTTTACTCTAGAGGACAAGCATAGCTCTAGTCCTTTGACCATCAAAAAAATTGAGAATCAAGAACATCAGATTGTCTACACCCTTTCAGTCAATGACCCGATTGATTTGACTGAATCCTACACAGTCTATGATCAAGACCGCAATCACACCATTCTCCAGTATCGTCACATTGTCCAAAAGCCAATTTTTGATGAATTATTTAGCTACCAAGAAAGAGATTTGGGAGCTAGCTATAGCCCTCAGGCAACAGATTTCAAACTGTGGGCGCCTATTTCAGAAAAAGTCTTGCTGCATCTGGAAGAGCAGGTCATTCCCCTCCAAAGGCAAGATAGGGGTGTCTGGCATACGCAGGTCCTTGGAGACTTAGAAGGCAAGGCCTACTACTATATCCATAAGGTGAACGGAAAATGGGTAGAAGTACATGACCCCTACGCTCTCTCTTCAGATGCCAACTCTGGTCATAGTTATGTCATTGACCGCAAAAAGATTAGCAGACCTATTCGTCGGGCTGCCAGCCAAGTAAAACCAACAGAAGCCGTTATCTATGAAATGAGCGTGCGTGATTTCTCCATGCAAAAGGAAGCTGGTTTTTCACAACCTGGTAAATTTGCTTCTCTGTCCGAATCTCCAACCGTACACGGCCAGACCTTTGGTCTCAAATACTTGCAAGATTTAGGCATTACACACGTTCAGCTTATGCCAGTCTATGACTTTGGCAGTGTTGACGAAAAACACCCCGAACTCGTTTACAATTGGGGCTATGATCCCGTCCAGTATAATGTTCCTGAAGGCAGCTTCTCAAGCGACCCACACAATCCCTATAGCCGTATCTTTGAACTACAAGACGCGATTGCAGCTTATCACCAGGCTGATATGAGCGTTATCATGGATGTCGTCTACAATCACGTCTATGAGGCAGATGCCTATGCTTTTGAGAAGATTGTGCCAGGCTACTTCTATCGTCTCGATGAACAGGGCCTACGGACAAATGGCACCTTCTGTGGAAATGATGTAGCCAGCGAAAAAGCTATGGTGCGCCATTATATCCAACAATCTGTCCAACAATGGGTTAGCCTCTACGGCTTTGATGGTTTTCGCTTTGACCTGATGGGCATTCTCGATATAACCACAATGAAGCAAATCGCTCAGGAACTAAAAGCCATTCATCCAAACATCTACCTTTACGGAGAAGGTTGGCAGATGCCTACTGGTCTTGATAGTGACCTTCTGGCTCATCAGTTCAACGCTGAACAACTACCTGAGTATGGATTCTTCAGCGATCATTTCCGTGATACGATCAAGCAAACCATCGTCCAAGGTAGCCGACTGGACAAAGAGCATGCAACCAGCTGGCTAGAAAATGTCCTGACAGCCAATGTCGGCCTGACAGGAGAGCAACATTTCCTAGCGCCTCATCAGGCGATCAACTATGTAGAATGCCATGACAACGCAACGGTATTTGATTATTTTGATATTCAAAATCCAAATATCAACCTCCGTCAGCGCCTAGCTAACTCTCGCCTAGCACTGCACATTGTTCTCTTAGCGCAAGGAGTTCCTTTCCTCCACAGCGGGCAGGAATTTTATCGGACCAAGAATCTGATTGACAACACCTACAACCTGCCTGATGATGTCAACAAGCTAGACTGGCTGCGCTCACTTCACTATACCGAAGACATTGAATTTTTGAAGCAACTCATTGCCTTTAGAAAGGTTCATCCGCTTTTGACTCTGACAACTAGCTCTGCTATTCAAAAGGCTTGTCAGGTCAAATGGCTCAGCCCTAGCCTCCTTGAATATAAGATTCAAAAAGATAAACAAGCGCTGACCATTTTGATTAACTTTGGTACTGAAGCAGCGACTTATGAAAATAAAATGAAGCAAAGCATCCACCTTCAGTATCCGCACATTAACGCTAAAAAACCAATCGCCCCGCTAGCAGACTCTTATACCGTTCCTGCTAAGCAAGTCTTGGTTTTGAAATAAAGTAAAAATATAAAAAGGAACAGGTTCATTTTGGATGGGAAAACATCCAGCTGAACCTGTTCCTTTTTTATGTATAAATGTATGCACTGAGTTTGAGTAAGATTCGACAGTGATGCCGATAATCGAGACTACTCTTCTACAAATCTTCCTAAAATATGTACATTGTCAGATACGGAGACAAAGGCGGTCGGATCCGTCTGCTTCATGATGTACTTAAATTCGCTAAACTCAGCACGCGTAATGACTGTAATCAGCACCGCCTTTTGCTCGTGATTGTAAGTTCCCTCCGCCCCATTGATAATGGTCGCACCGCGGTGGAGCTTGTGGTGAATCTTGTTAATCACTTCTTCAGGATGACTGGTGATAATCATGGCCTGCATCCGCTTTTGCTTGGTAAAGACAGCGTCCGTTACACGGCTGGATACAAAGATGGTAATCATTGAGTAGAGAGCGTATTCCCAACCGAAGGTCAGACCAGCAATTAGCATAATAATCCCATTGACAATCAGGGAGATACTGCCTACATTACGACCTGTTTTCTTGCGAATGGTCAGACTAACAATATCCGTCCCTCCACTCGAGATGCTTGACTTGAGGGCAAAACCGATCCCTGTCCCCATGACAACTCCCCCGAACAAGGCATTGATAATGGGATTGGTCGTCAATGTCACTTCTGGCACAAAATGGATAAAAAGCGAGCTCATCGAAACAGTGATAAAAGTAAAAACAGTAAACTTATGCCCAATTTGATACCAAGCCAAAATCATCAGTGGAATATTGATCGCATAAAAAGTAATGGAAACTGGAATGGTAAAGCCGATAAAGCGACCACTCAAAGCCGAGACAATCTGCGCCAGGCCCGTTGCACCACTTGAGTAGACATGGCCTGGCTGAAAGAAGAAATTGACCGCTACTGCTGAGAGAAAGCCATATACCAGAGAGGCTGAAAATTTCTCATCATATTTTTCACGCGAAATACTTTTCAGAACTTCTAGCAACTTGACATGATAGGCAAAGCGATGAAGATAATAGCGAAAAAGTTTCCGCAAACTAGTCTTTTTCATGTGATTCTACTTGTAAACTTAATTCCTCTAATTGTGCTGGAGCAACCAAGCTTGGTGCTTGCGTCATTGGGTCAGAAGCCTTATTATTCTTAGGAAAAGCAATGACTTCACGGATATTTTCTTCACCGGCCAAGAGCATGACGAAGCGATCCAGACCCAAAGCCAGACCTCCATGTGGTGGGAAACCATAATCCATAGCTTCTAGAAGGAAACCGAACTGGTCTTGCGCTTCTTCAGCTGAAAAGCCTAAAGCCTTAAACATCCGTTCCTGCAGATCTTTTTGGTTGATCCGTAGGCTACCACCACCTAGTTCATAGCCATTTAGTACGATATCATAGGCAACCGCACGAACCTTGCTTAGATCTCCTTCCAGCTCCTGCTCAGAATCTTTTTGAGGCAGGGTGAACGGATGGTGAGCACTCATATAGCGGCCTTCTTCTTCAGACCACTCAAACATTGGCCAATCTACCACCCACAAGTAGTTAAACTTAGCAGGGTCAATCAAACCTAATTCCTTGCCTAAACGGACACGAAGAGCCCCCAGAGCTGCGTTGGCAACATCCAAGGTATCTGCCACAAAGAGCACCAAGTCGTTTTCTTCTAATTGTAAAGCAGTTGTCAACTCACTTGACAGGTCTGTCAAGAACTTAGCAATAGGACCAGTCAGCTCTCCATCGGCTACTTTCACCCAAGCTAGTCCCTTGGCTCCATACTGCTTAGCTTGCTCTGTCAGCTTATCAATGTCTTTGCGTGAGTATTTGTCAGCAGCATTTTTCACTACAATAGCCTTGACAGCCGGTGCCTCAGAAAAGACCTTGAAGTCAACACCCTTTACAAGCTCTGTCAAGTCCTGCAATAACATGTCAAAGCGAGTATCTGGCTTGTCGCTACCATAGAGAGCCATAGCATCGTCATATTTCATACGTGGGAAAGGCAAGGTCACTTCAATACCCTTGGTTTCTTTCATGACACGGGCAATCAAACCTTCTGTAATGTCTTGGATTTCTTGCTCAGATAGGAAAGAAGTTTCCAAGTCCACCTGTGTAAACTCTGGTTGACGGTCTCCACGTAAGTCCTCGTCTCGGAAACACTTGACAATCTGATAATAACGGTCAAAACCAGCATTCATCAAAAGCTGCTTGGTAATCTGTGGGCTTTGAGGCAGGGCATAGAAATGACCTTGGTTGACCCGGCTCGGCACCAAATAGTCACGCGCTCCTTCAGGCGTTGACTTGGTCAAAAATGGTGTCTCTACATCGATAAACTCCAGCTCATCCAAATAATTGCGGATGGAATGAGTCACTTTAGCACGCAACTTGAGATTTTCCAGCATTTCTGGGCGACGCAGATCCAAATAACGGTAGCGCAAACGCGTATCATCATTAGTTTCAATCCCGTCCTTAATCTCAAAAGGAGTCGTTTTAGCAGTATTCAGTACCGTCAGACTGTCTACGTGAAGCTCTACACTTCCTGTGGCCAGCTTATCATTGGCCTGCTCACGCGCAGCTACTTTACCAGTCACCTCAATAACAAACTCGCTGCGCAGACTCTCAGCTGTCTTCATGACCTCATCTGAAACACTCTCAGGATTAATAACTAGCTGCATAATCCCTTCACGGTCACGCAGATCAATAAAAATCAAGCCTCCCAAATCGCGACGGCGGGCAACCCAACCTTTCAAAGTAATTTCCTGACCGACATGCTCACTACGAACACGTCCCGCATACATTGAACGTTTCATCTTTACTCTCCAAAATTTTAATTCTGTTACTATTTTACCACAAAGAGCCTAGGAAAGCCCCCCTACCTGTCCTTTTTCTGAAAAAAATTAAAAACCTTCATTTACATTGCCCACTTTTATAAAAAAGGTCTGGAATCAATATTCTCAGACCTCCTAATTTCATATAGACTATTCCTTTTTCTTCCCATCCTCATAAAGACTAGGAGCCAGCATTTTTGTCACCATGGCTGTCAAAAAGCGAAAGGCTCCAGCTGCCAGACCAAAAATCGGCGCCAAAGCACGGAAGAAAAAATCCCCTCGCATAAAATAACAGAGCAGACCCGTTATCACAAATAAGGCCACTCCCTGCACCACAACCACTAATAATATTTTCTTCATCATTCCCTCGACTTTCTATAGACTATTATAGCATAAGCAAGGATAGTTGGGACGAAAAGTTTTATGTTATTGGAAGAGTAGCAGAGTGATGTGGTTAAAAAGAAAAGTACTTAAACATACTTAGGTGGAAATAAAATCATTCATATCCTCCATCAATTCAAGCTAGTTGAAAAATAAAAGTCTGAGACAAAAAGCCCCAGACCCGTTATCTATATAAATGAGATCCTAAATCTTATTTCAAACTATTAGATCTTTGATTTATCGGAAGATGAAGAGGAGCTTGAGTCAGATTTAGAGCCAGAATCGGTTGATTTGTTTCCTTTACGGGTTTCCGCACCATTTGCTGAATACTCATTTACAAACATTGATTTACGCAATTCAATAAAGTTTTCGTCATTGAGAATATAGCGACCCTCTTTTGTCTTCGTTAACTCCATTGTAAACTCACGTGGCGCAATGTAGCCAAAGTCTTCATTCATACGGTCAAAAGCATAGTAGAAGAGGAAGTTATTTACCAAAGCCAAACGTTTCTCAAGATCTGGATCCGTTGAGTCTTCCAAGGCTTTTACATCTTCAATCCCATTTTCAAACAGACTAGCTTTGGTCATATTGATTAGATTGGCCAAATCACGTGTCGCAATCGCACGACTCTTAAATGTTACAGTGGCTGTTTCTCCATCGTCTTCAACCTTAGTAATTTCAAAATCATCGCCAATCGTAGCCAAGACTTTAAAACGTGCTTGGTCAAATAGCTCTAAGATTTTTGATGGAGGGAATTTTTCTGTCTTCAAGTCAAGTGTATAGTTTTCTTCTGGCGTATATTTAGACAGATTTTCATCAACGTAAGACTGAGTAATACCTTTCTTCCATTTGTCAACAGAAGTTCCCATCAAGGTCGTGAAACCTGAAGAGTGATCGGTAAAGACTGCACGCAAGATAATATCTGCGTCTTTTTCAATCCGCTTTTCATTGGTTTCTTTTTCTGATGTAGAAGATGAAGACTGCTCTGTCTTCACGTTTTCAGCGTTCTTCTTCTGTGGTTTTGGGAGGGCCGAACATGCTCCCAACAAAAGAATACAAGCAGGCAATACGCCAAATTTCATCAATTTTTTCATTTTTTCTCCTTTATTTATGTAAGAGTATATCCATTATACCAAAATATTATCAATTTGTTACATTATTTGCTCGCTGTGTAACAAAATTGTAATATTTTGAGATTCCTTAAAGAGCTCAGCCTTTAAGAAAGAATAAGTTTTTCTCTAACAACCTAATTTTTCGAGAACAGCCTGATAATTTTCTTGAACTTGATCCAGTCCAACCACTACTTCTTGACGAGTTTCATTATTCTTCACGGTGACTTGGCCGCTTTCGATCTCACTTTCACCTAAAGTAATGATGGTCTTCGCTCTGAAAGCATCTGCTGACTTGAACTGAGCCTTGAGCTTGCGGTTCAAGTAATCTCGCTCGACCGCATATCCTTGATTGCGGAGAGCCTGTACCAGCTCCAAAGCACTGCGATTGGCAGCTTCACCTAGAACGGCAATATAGGCATCCAAACCTGTCTCAAGTGGCAGAGCTACTCCCTGTTTTTCTAAAATCAAGAGGAGACGCTCCATTCCCATACCAAAACCAAAGGCAGGGGTTTCTGGCCCACCGAAATAGTCAACCAAGCCATCATAACGGCCACCCGCACAGATAGTTAGTTCGCTGCCTGCCACATCAGTCGTAAACTCAAAAATCGTATGATTGTAGTAGTCCAGACCGCGCACCATATTGGTGTTAATGACATAAGGAACGTCCAAAGACTCTAGCATTGAGCGGACAGCCGCAAAATGCTCCTGGCTCTCCTCGTCCAGAAAGTCCAAAATCGAAGGAGCCTGCGCAACAGCTGCTTTATCTTCTTTTTCCTTCGAATCCAGCACCCGTAGCGGATTTTCCTCCAAACGACGCTGGCTATCCTTAGAAAGGCTGTCTTTCAGCGGAGTCAAATAATCAATCAAGGCCTGACGGTAGGCAGCCCGACTCGCCGCATTTCCCAAACTATTCAGTTGCAGCGTCACCTGTCCAATCCCAATTTCCTTGAAGAACTGAGCCGCCATAGCAATCGTTTCTGCATCTGTCGCTGGATTTTCAGAGCCGAAGCACTCCACCCCGATTTGGTGAAATTCGCGCAAGCGACCAGCCTGAGGCCGCTCATAGCGGAACATAGAGCCCATATAATAAAGCTTAACTGGCTTTTGAACTTCTGGTGCAAAGAGCTTGTTTTCGACATAAGAACGAACGACCGGTGCAGTTCCTTCTGGCCGTAGCGTAATATGACGGTCTCCCTTATCGTAGAAATCATACATTTCCTTGGTCACAATGTCTGTTGTATCTCCAACAGAACGACTGATGACCTCATAGTGCTCAAAAATCGGTGTCCGAATTTCCGCATAGTTGTATTTTTTAAACGTCTTACGAGCAAACTCCTCCAGATACTGCCATTTAGCAGATTCCTGAGGGAGGATATCCTGAGTTCCTTTAGGTTTTTGTAATTTCATTTTCTAATCCTCTGCAACTATATAATATCTATTATTTTACCATAAATCAGATGTTTTGAGGAGTTAGAGCAGAAAAATTCCCTCCAAGAGACTAAATCCGTTTTCATTCGCCAGAATTTCTTGAAAAATTGTCAGAATTATGAGAAAATAAGACCACCATTCTATAGAGAAAGAAGGACCGAAGATGAGAGACGATATCAAAATCAATGACCGAGCAGCAGCTATCCAAGAAGAATTAATTAAAAAACTCGAAACGATTTACGATCCAGAGGTCGAGCTTGATGTCTACAATCTCGGGCTCATCTATGAAATCAATCTTGACGAGACTGGCCACTGCAAGATTGTCATGACCTTCACAGACACAGCCTGCGACTGTACCGAGACCGTTCCTATTGAAATTGTCGAGTCCCTGAAGCAAATCGAGGGCATCGAAACGGTCTCCGTTGAAGTCACTTGGTCGCCCGCGTGGAAAATCACTCGTATCAGTCGCTTTGGACGAATTGCGCTGGGGATTAGTCCTAGATAAGATGCTGAACATTCATCTAAATTAATAAACCCGCTAGAAAAACTAGCGGGTTCTTTTGTCATATATAGGCTATTTTTTACCTGTTTCTTCTGGCTTCCAGAAGTCGGTAACAGCACCTTTAGCAGCAGAGGATACCATATGGGCATATTTACCAAGTACACCGCGGCTATAAAGCGGTGGAATAGTTGTTTCTGCTTTGCGTTTTTCAAGTTCTTCTTCAGAAACTGCCATGGAAATTTCCTTGGTATCTTGGTCAACCGTGACCATATCGCCTGTACGAAGATAGGCAATCGGGCCACCATCCTGAGCTTCCGGAGCGATATGTCCGACAACGAGACCATAAGTACCACCTGAGAAGCGGCCGTCTGTCAAAAGGGCTACCTTATCTCCTTGACCTTTCCCTACAATGATAGAAGAAAGTGACAGCATTTCTGGCATACCAGGGCCACCCTTTGGACCAACGTAGCGAACCACGACTACATCGCCATCGACTACTTCATCGGCCAAGACTGCATCAATAGCAGCTTCTTCTGAGTCAAAAACCTTAGCAGGTCCGACGTGACGACGAACTTTAACACCTGATACCTTGGCAACCGCGCCATCTGGCGCCAGATTACCATGTAGGATAATCAATGGACCATCTGCACGTTTTGGATTTTCAAGCGGCATGATGACTTTTTGTCCTGGTGTCAAGTCAGCAAAGTCAGCCAAGTTTTCAGCCACCGTCTTACCTGTACAAGTGATGCGATCGCCATGTAGGAAACCATTTGCCAGCAAGTATTTCATAACCGCTGGGACACCACCGACATTGTATAGGTCTTGGAAGACATACTGACCAGATGGTTTCAAATCCGCCAAATGCGGCACGCGCTCTTGAATGACATTGAAATCATCCAAGGTCAGCTCCACATTAGCCGCATGGGCAATAGCTAACAAGTGCAGAGTGGCATTGGTCGAGCCGCCCAGAGCCATGGTCACTGTGATCGCATCTTCGAAGGCTTCACGAGTCAGAATGTCAGACGGCTTGAGCCCCATTTCCAGCATCCGAACAACTGCTCGGCCAGCTTCCACGATATCGTCTCTCTTATCTTGAGATTCTGCTGGGTGAGAAGAAGAGCCAGGCAAGCTCATACCTAGGACTTCAATAGCCGTCGCCATAGTATTGGCTGTGTACATACCGCCACAGCCACCAGGGCCAGGGCAGGCATTACACTCGATGCGGCGCACTTCCTCAGCAGTCAAATCGCCATGGTTCCACTTCCCGATGCCTTCAAAGACAGAAACTAGGTCAATGTCCTTGCCATCCAGATTTCCCGGTGCAATAGTTCCACCATAAGCAAAAATGGCTGGAATATCCATATTAGCGATGGCAATCATAGAACCAGGCATATTCTTATCACAGCCCCCGATGGCCACGAAGGCATCCACATTGTGCCCACCCATGGCAGCTTCGATGGAGTCTGCGATGATATCGCGTGAAGTCAGAGAGAAGCGCATGCCCGGTGTTCCCATGGCAATACCGTCCGCAACCGTAATCGTACCAAACTGAACAGGCCAAGCACCTTGTTCTTTTACTCCTTCCTTGGCTAACTTACCAAAATCATGCAGGTGAATATTACAAGGCGTATTTTCAGCCCAAGTCGAAATCACTCCGACAATCGGAGTTTTAAAGTCCTTGTCTGTCATCCCTGTCGCACGAAGCATGGCGCGGTTAGGAGATTTGACCATACTGTCATAAATCTTACTTTTGTGGCGTGTATCTAATTTATCTGTCATGTCTTTCCCTTTCATTGTAGTCATCTTTGTGCTTTATTATACCACACTTATGCTCTATTGGATAGAAGAAAATTTTTAAATTTTCAGAATATTGGAATAATAACTCCAAAAATAGATGCAACTGCTAAAAAGCTTTGCTATTGTCCAAAAGAAAATCAAAAAATTCTGTCAAGTAACTTTACTTTACAAAAAAGTTTTGTTATACTGTTAAAGTTGATGAAAATCATGAGATTGCATCGAATTACATTCTAAAAGGAGAAACAAACAATGGCAGTACCTGCACGTCGCACTTCAAAAGCGAAGAAAAACAAACGTCGTACACACTACAAAGTAACAGCTCCATCTGTAAACTTTGACGAAACTACTGGAGATTACTCACGTTCTCACCGTGTATCACTTAAAGGATACTACAAAGGACGTAAAATCGCTAAAGCTGCTGCAGCTGAATAATAGAAGGGAGATACCATGCGCGTAAATATTACACTTGAACACAAAGAATCTGGTGAACGCTTGTACCTTACTTCTAAAAACAAACGTAACACTCCAGACCGTCTTCAATTGAAGAAATACTCACCAAAACTTCGCAAACACGTTGTGTTTACAGAAGTTAAGTAAGCATTCACTACGAATCAATACAGAAGAAAAACGCTGATTTCAAGCGTTTTTTCTTTTTCTTGAATTCAGTACATCGCAATATAAATCAAGCGAATCACCACTTTTTTCACTACCTTTATTGAAATGAGAATATCGATTCGGACAATCAAAAGTAAGAGGAACTTCATTATGAGGCTCCTCTTTTTCTATGCTCGCTCCAACATCTATTTTATTATTGTGTTATGCTAAAATAGCATATAAATTAATGCCGTCTAGCTTTATTCAGCTCGACAAGTTGAAATCTGTTTACTTACGGTGTTCCTCTACTTTACATTCATACTTTTTTAAAAGTTCCCGTGAGTAAACTTTTTCATGTGTCGAGTTTCTAACTTCTTTCCAGAGAATAGCTGCAACTTTTAACTTATTAGAATAACAATCGCTCAATTCATCTAAACAAAAGTCTTTTAGAAACTGATTCCATTGGCAAGCCGAACTATCATACTTGGCATAATCTGACTCACCATAATATATTTTAATCATATCTTGAATAGTGAATGTTATATCTTTATCCCTTTTTACTTTTCGCCAAGCTGTTGCCATATCAGCACTAAATTTAAACGGACTAATCCCTGTTATAGCTGAAAAATAATCTCGAAATTTTTGGTTAAAAGAAAAACCACAGTTAAGTAACGGAGTCTCCAAGGTTATCACTTCGACTTGACTTTTGTTTCCTGTCTTCAAAAATTTTTCTACTTTATTTCCCCTAAAATATTGTTCGATAATATAGTTCAATTCTTGCTTCGTACATCTATACTCTAATCCAAGGGACTTACAAATTTGTGAAAGTTCTTCTCGATACCAATAGTATCTATTAAATTCTTCAAATGATTTTATATCTCGAAAATCAGGTCTTTTTTCTCCCATATGCACACCTTAATAAATTCAAATTTGTCAGACAATCAATTTACTTGCTAACTTGTAAACCCGTCTTATCACTTTACTTTCTAAGTTCCAGCTATCGAGCTCAATTTTAAGCAACTCTGGAAATTTCTTACTAACATCCCCTAAAGCATTTCCAACCGATTTTCTCACATATTCGCTTGCATCTTCTTTTAAGTTTGCAATCTTTCAATAGCTTCATTCGGATTTCCTTAAACTATGATCTACTCGTCTATATTCTTAACCCCTCTATGACTGCTCTCCTTGTATTAGGATTGAATAACCAGAATACAATCATAACTGTTCATATTATATCATTATTTCTAAGATATTATTTCTATCAACTTCAAATCCTTCAAAAAAGAGAAGAGAAATGGATAAAATTCGGAGAAAAACTCTTATAAAATTCCAAGAAAACCCTTACTTTTGAAAATCTTCATTTTAATGCAATAAACTTTGACAGATGCTCTACTAGCCTTTATAATAGTATTATTACTAAAATTAGGGAGAGTATGTCCATGCCAAATAATGAAGAGAACAAAGGTATGTTTCGTAATTTTTTAGGTGGCTTTAAGCGTCTTATAAAAGGAGAAGAGGACGAATCATCCACTTCTGCGGTTCATAACAATGAAGGAAGTACCCCACAAGTCAATGTGAACCCAGAAGATAGAGAAAATTTCCTCATTGAGAAAGCTTTGGAATCGATCCAATACTACGACCGCTTGGATGTTATGAATATCGGTGGAGAAGAGGATCCAGACGAATCTCAAGCTGTAGAAAGTGAATCTAGTCTGGAGCAAGAAAAAATGGCAGCGAAAAACCAGGCAGCCAGCACGACAGAATCTGCTGAGACAAGCATTTCTTCAGATTCTATGAAAAAGAGGGGCTTGAAGAGTACTGCTGATTCAATATCTCTATCATTAAGTATAGAAAGTAAAAAGGCTTCTCGTAGTTTAGAAGTAACCGAATCACAGACACAAAGTTTGGAAGTTGGGCAATCTGATAGCAAGGAAACGGATACTTCTGCTAGCTTGTCAATTGCGCAAAGTCATGCCTTCGAGCAATCAATCCTTGAAGAAAATAGAGCGTCGCTGAGCTTATCAATTTTTGAGTCTGTATCTCAAAGCATGGCCGCTGAAGAGTCTCTCAGTGCGGACAACGAAGCATCGCTGAGCTTATCTGTAGCTGAGTCGGTTTCTCAAAGCATTGTAGTCCAAGAGTCAATCAGCGCAGAAATCGAAGCATCTACCAGCTTGTCTATCGCTGAATCTGTGTCTCAAAGTATCGCGATTCAAGAATCAATCAGCGCAGAAATCGAAGCGTCTAAGAGCTTGTCGGTTGCTGAGTCTGTGGCGCAAAGCATTGCTATCCAAGAATCAATCAGCGCAGAAATCGAAGCATCGCTGAGCTTATCTGCTGCTGAGTCTGTTTCTCAAAGTATTGCCATTCAAGAATCAATCAGCGCAGAAATCGAAGCATCTACTAGCTTATCTGTAGCAGAGTCTGTTTCGCAAAGTATTGCTATCCAAGAATCAATCAGCGCAGAAACGGAAGCATCTACTAGCTTATCTGTAGCAGAGTCTGTTTCGCAAAGCATCGCGATTCAGGAATCCATTAGCTCAGAATTGGAAACGTCGCTGAGCTTATCTATCGCTGAATCTGTATCTCAAAGTATCGCGATTCAGGAATCCATTAGCGCAGAATTGGAAACGTCGCTGAGCTTATCCGTGGCTGAGTCTGTATCTCAAAGCATTGCTATCCAAGAATCGATCAGCGCAAAAATCGAAGCGTCTATCAGCTTGTCCGTGGCGGAGTCTATTTCTCAGAGCGTTGCCATCCAAGAATCTATTAGTGCAGAATTGGAAGCATCGCTAAGCTTATCTGCTGCTGAGTCTATTTCTCAAAGCATCGCGATTCAAGAATCAATCAGCGCAGAATTGGAAACGTCGCTGAGCTTGTCCGTGGCGGAGTCTATTTCTCAGAGCCTTGCAATTCAAGAATCGATCAGCGCGGAATTGGAAGCTTCTACTAGCCTATCTGTAGCAGAGTCAGTTTCGCAAAGCATTGCAGTCCAAGAATCCATCAGCGCGGAAATCGAAGCGTCTAAGAGCTTGTCGATTGCTGAATCTGTGGCTCAAAGTATCGCAATTCAGGAATCCATTAGCGCAGAATTGGAAACGTCTAACAGCTTGTCCGTGGCGGAATCGGTGTCTCAAAGCATTGCTATCCAAGAATCAATCAGTGCAGAAATCGAAGCGTCTACTAGTCTGTCGATAGCTGAATCTGTATCTCAAAGCATTGCTATTGAAGAATCAATCAGTGCAGAGAACGAAGCATCTACAAGCTTGTCTGTAGAGGAATCCCAAGTCTTAGATAGAGCTATTGAACAGTCTATTATCACGGAAAACGAAGTGTCTACGAGCTTGTCTATCGTAGAATCAGAGGCGCTAAGCAAAGCAATTGAACAATCTATTAGTGCAGAAAATGAAGCGTCTATCAGCCTGTCTGTGGCTGAATCCCAAGCCTTAAGTCGAGCAATTGAACAATCTATTAGCGCGGAGAACGAGGCATCACTAAGCCTATCTGTGACGGAAAATGAAATTCAAAGCATCGCTATTGAACAGTCTATCAGCCTAGAAAATGAAGTATCTACTAACCTGTCTATGGCGGAATCCGAGGCGAAAAGCGTGGCCGTAGAGCATTCTATCAGCTTGGAACAAGAACAGTCACGCAGCCTATCTATCGCAGAATCACAATCACAACATGCGGCGGTGGAACAATCTCGCAATCTGGAACAGGAATATTCATACAGTCTGGCGGCTGCGGAATCTAGAACCAAAAGAGATACTATTGAGCAGTCTACCAGCTTGGAGCAAGAACAATCATTTAGTTTATCTACTGCAGAATCTAAAATCCTCAGCAGAGCCGTTGAACAATCAATCAGCGTCGAACAGGATCATTCATTCAGCATTTACCTTGCCCAATCTGAAGCCCAAAGTAAGATTATTGAGCAGTCTATCAGCCTAGAGCAAGAACAGTCACGCAGTCTATCTGTTGCGGAATCGCAATCACAAAGTATCGCTATTGAGCAATCAATGAGCGTGGAAAGAGAGCGTTCAATCAGTCTATCTATCGCTGAATCACAGTCACAAAGAATGATCATTGAACAATCAATCAGTGCAGAGAGAGCCCATTCGATCAGCCTGTCTGCTGCCGTATATCAATCGCAAAGCATGGCTTCTGAGTTCACTACTGTTACACAGAATCTATCAACCTTGGCCATGATTACTAAGAGACATAAAAAATAAGCTCAGAACAAGCAGCGAATGAATACTGAAAGGAACTAATATGATTAGAAATATTCTATCAAGTAATGGTAAAAGTCTAGGAATCACCGACATCCTGCCCCAGTATGGTGAAGACTATCGTCTCTCTGTCATGGACGGAACAGTTGACTATCGAACAATCCCCTTAGGAGCCTACGATTTATTCAAACAAGGCTCCAGCAAACAGGATTATCTGGCAGATATTGAAAAAATTAAAACAATGGGCTTCAATACCTACCAGCTGTCCTTTTCATGGACTCGCCTCTTTCCGACAGGAGAAGAGCGGAGACCCGATGCTAAGGTCCTTGCTTTCTATGAGTCAATTATCGATGCACTGCTCGAGAATGACATTGAACCAATTGTAAGCCTGTCTCATTTTGATTTCCCTCTCCATTTGTATGAAAAATACGGAGCATGGAAAAGCCGGCAAATGATTGCCATGTATGAAAAGTATTGCGAAGCCGTTTTGACCCACTTTAAAGAAAAAGTCACTTACTGGATTACCTTTAAAGAAATGAGCGCTCTGTCTTATTTGCCATTCTTAGGCGCTGGGCTACACTTTGACAGCACAGAAAACCAAGAACAACAAATTTGGCTGGCTGCCCACCATCAGCTAATCGCATCCGCAAATATGGTTAAGCTCGGTCAAACCATCAATCCAACCTTCCAATTCGGTAGCTTGATTACCATCAATAGTGACTCTCACCAAGAAAATCACTCAGCTACTGATGCCTTGGGCCATGAGTTGAACAGACGTAAAAACTACATTTTTACAGATGTGCAGACCAAGGGACACTATCCAAATCACTTCCTTCGCTACATTGAGCGAAATCAGCTTGATCTGGGCATTACGGAAGAGGATGTCTTCGCCTTAAGGGAAGGCATCGTGGACTTTGTTGCCTTCTCACATTATGCGGCGGAAAATATCCAAGATTTGTTTACCAACAAATATGTCCGCAAAAATGTAGAAACTTGCCTTGCACAACCTGTCCTTCTTCGAATTGCCATGTCTGAGCTATATGAGCGCTACCACAAGCCTCTCTTGGTCATTGAGACTTGTTCTGAGGTCTCTGACCATCCGCAATTAGCTAAGAATATTCAAGACAACGTTCAAGAAATTATTAAATCCGTTGAGATTGACGGGATTGAGTTGCTTGGCTACACACCATTTAGCTGGAGCGATGTAAATATCTAGGATCCAGTCCCAAGCTCAAAACATAGAAAAAATCTCCCCGAGAAAGTGAATAATCACTTGTGGGGAGATTTTTGATGTTTTTGAATAGAGATCAAAGCCTTACTCTTTTCCTTTGCTATCTCTATAAATCCGATAGCTGGTCTCAGCGACAGGCAGGCCGATGATGGTGTGCCTATCACCTGTAATTGATCGGATAAAGCGAGGATCCAACTCCTGAAAACCGTAAGCACCCGCCTTATCCAGCGGACGCTTGTCATGCAGATAGGCCTCGATGACAGGCTCTAATTCTGGGTAATAATCCACAAAGTCCACCTGCGCCACGGTGTAAAAAACTTCTAGAAAATCCTGCATACGTAGGCAGACCGAGGTCACTACATGGTGGCTCTTGCCAAAGTAAGAGCGAAACATCCGACTGGCTTCAGCTAAATCCTGTGGTTTATTGTAAATCTGACCATCCACCACGACAATGGTATCGGCCGAAATATAAAGAGTCTCGGCTTCCAAGTCCAAATCAGACTTGGCTTTGGAAATCTCACAGCAAATCTTGGCTGCCTTGGTCAGAAAATCCTGATCATCGATGCTTGCCATACACTGCTCTTCGATAGCTCGCTCGTCCACTTCTACAGCCTGAATCTCTGGATTCAAAAAACTCAGCAATTCCTTGCGTCTAGGCGATGTAGATAACAAGACAAAGCGGCGAATCTCTCCTTTTTCACCTTCCCTTTGGTAGTCAAAAACCGTCTTCATGATTGTCCTCCTAGGTCCTTTAATTGAAAGAGTTCCTCCACCCGCAAATCAAAAACCTGAGCGATTTTTAAAGCCATCTCTAGCGAGGGATTGTAGCGATTATTTTCCAAATGCAAGATCGTTTCGCGCCGCATTCCAATGCGGTCCGCTAAATCCTGCTGGGTCATGCCTCTGGATTCGCGGACAGATTTGAGATTGGTGATAATATTGCTTTCCTTGGCCATTTTTAACCCCTCTTTTCAAATAAAAAGAAGACAAAACCAAAGAGCAAAACCAAGACACCAATCATGATGAAAAATATTCCAGCATTGACTGTGATAGATCCTACATTAGCACTAAGCCCTGCAAGCACCAGTAAAGTTGCTATGCAGATGGCAAACATCAAAGTCGCTGCTTTTGCCAGATTGGCATAAAAGCGCTCGTCTGCTCTTTCTTTGACTTTTTTCAAAGCAAAAAACAGAAGAAAGAGAAACTGGATAGCGAGGAGGCCTCCCAAGGCAATATACTTTATAATAGGCGGATTGGTGCTCGGAGTCCACAACCAGATTCCGACAGTATAGATAGAGGTTGCCGTAAGCGTCAATAGATTATAAAATTTCATTGTCAGATCATAGACCTGCTTTTCTTGGACCTCTTTTATCTTCTTAGGCCATGGTTTCATGTGAAACCAAGACCAGATACTCACGAGCTGACCTAAACTTACTAAACCGACAATCATCCACTTGGCTGGCCAGTTGAGATTGCTGGGAGCAAAGAAAACGGTAAAATCAATAAAGAGAGCGGTGGCGACCATCAAAATGAGGCCAGCCATTTTTTGACTTTTTTTCATGATAGACTCCTTTCGTGTGTTAGAAATATTTAACACCCTTTATGTTATAAATATATCACATACAAGAATAAAAGACAAGCATTTATGTGCTATTTGAGAATTTTTTTATTTCCGCAAACAAAAGCCCCAGAATTTCTCTGGGGAGCTGGCTTATTCTTTACTAATACAATATTCTTGGTGTTCCTGCAAGCTTTCATCGGTCTGAATGGTCACTTTGGCAATGCCGTAAGCTAAGAGCTTTTGGCGCAGGACAGCCTGCGTTTCAGCCAGCAAATTGGGATTTTCCAGACAGATATGAAGCATGGCAAATTTTTCCAAGCCATCTGTTGTCCAAACATTGAGCTGGGTGATGGCTCGCACATTTTCCAGCGCTGCTATTTCCTGATAAAGCTGACTAAGATCCACATCGCTGGGCACATGGTCTAGGAAGATCTGGATATTCTCCCAAAATTTTGGCAGCGCCTTGCTGAGAATAAAGCCTGCGATGACGAGAGAAAGCAGCGGATCCAGGAAATACCAATCGGTGAAGCGCAAAATAAGAGATACGAGAATAACCGCTAGCCAGCCCAAAATATCCTCAAGAAAATGCAGACTAAGAATGGATTCATTGTGGCTGTGGCCATGGCTGACTACTCTGCTAGCTGCTGTATTAACGGCAATAGCAACAATTCCCAAAACCAACATGCCATCATAATTTACCTTCTCAGGAGCGAATAATTTAGGGACATTTTCCACGATGACCAAGGTCGAACCGACCAGCAAAATCACTGAGGTCAAGAGAGCACCCAGCAGGCTGTAGCGTTTATATCCTAGGGTATAGTTGCGGTCTTCTTTTCTAGTGGAAATCTTTTCAAAAAGAGTCGATAGACCAATAGCTAAAGCATCTCCCGTATCGTGAATTGCATCCGCTAAGACAGCGCTAGAATGAAAGAGAAGCCCAAAGATAAATTCAATAATAGCAAAAGAAAGGTTCAAGAGAAAGGCAATGGTCATATTTCTACTGGATTTCATGTCAACCTCCTTATTTATTTTCCTGAAAAAATACGATTTATGGTATAATCTAATCAATACCGAACACTCTGTTCAATTATATTATCCACTATTATCAGAAAGGAAACAAGAGCCAGTTCATGCCCTTTGTCTCTTAGCAGACAAAAAGCTCTTTTTGTACGGAATTTCCATGGATAGACGAGTAAAAAAATCACGCGCAGCTATTTACCAAGCCTTTATCAGCCTGCTCAATCAGAAAAGCTACGAAAGCATCACTGTTCAGGAAATCATTGATCTAGCAGATGTGGGCCGCTCCACCTTCTATAGCCACTTTGAGACCAAGGAAACCCTACTGGAGGAACTCTGCCAAGATCTCTTTCAGCATACCTTTATTGAGCGTTCTGAAGGACGCGATTTGTTTGAAGCGACAGCCCATATTTTCCATCACTTTCGGAAAAATCAGGATCGGATAGCCACCCTCCTCTTGGCTAAAAATACTTATTTCATCAACCGCTTGAAAATCGAGCTAGAGCGCTATCTCTTTCCCATGATTGAGCAGACATTATTGCAGAAAAAAAGTCATCTGCCGGACAACTTTTTAAAAAATTATGTGACATCAACTTTTGTGGATACGGTCAGCTGGTGGTTGCAGCAACGAAATCAGGTTGACGAAGACACGATTTCTCGTTATTTTCTGGACTTGATGGACTAAGCCGTAATTCACCTATCATTTTCTAAAAAGATATGGTATAATCGTTCCTTGACATACGAAAGGAGATTGACTATTTATGAAAAAAGAACACTCACCATTTTTAATTCCAGGTATAGTGATGATCGGGATAGCACTGCGGGCTCCTTTTACTGTTTTACCTATCGTTCTGACAGATATTGCTGAGGGGCTACAGGTTCCAGTTAGCTCCCTGGGCCTCTTGACCAGTCTGCCTTTGATTATGTTTGCCCTCTGCTCGGTCTTTGCTCCGCGCTTAGCGCAAAAGATGAGCTTGGAAAAACTGTTTGCTCTTGTGCTAGTCGTCCTAACTCTAGGCTCGCTGATTCGCGTATTTAATCTTCCCTTACTCTATACGGGGACTATTATTTTAGGAGCGGCTATTGCTGTCTTAAACGTCCTTCTTCCGAGCTTGATTCAGGCCAATCAGCCACATCGTGTCGGTCTTTTGACAACTCTTTATATCACATCAATGGGGCTGTCGATCACGATTCTGTCTGCTTTGGCTGTTCCCATCGTTCAAATGAGCTCTTGGCAAGGTCTCATTTGGGTGTCGACCCTGATTTGCCTTGTGATTCTCTTGGTTTGGCTACCCAATGTCAAATATAGCCATCGCTTGGCGGCTAAACAGCAAGGAAAGCAAGAGCAAGGAGCTCTTCTAAAAAATCCAAGAGTCTGGGCCTTAATTTTATTTGGTGGCTTACAGTCACTACTCTTTTATACCAGTATGACTTGGTTGCCAACCTTGGGACAACAAGCTGGCCTTTCTACTGATACGACCGGACTACTAGCAGCGGTCTTTTCTCTGATTAGCCTGCCCTTTTCGATGACAATTCCTAGCTTGACAGCGCGCTTGAAGGCTCGTCAACGTCTGATTATGATTAGCTTGGTTTCTGCGGCAGGTCTGATCGGCATTACCATGCTCTTGATTCGGACAGATGCCTTTGCTTACTGGCTGGTTCTTAATCTCCTCATTGGTATGTCTGTCAGCGCTCTCTTCCCCTATCTCATGGTGACCTTCTCCCTCAAGACCTCTACGCCTGCGCAAACGGCCCAATTATCCGGACTGGCTCAAACTGGAGGATATATCCTAGCCGCCTTCGGCCCTAGCCTCTTTGGCTACAGTTTTGATTTGTTCCATTCTTGGACACCAGCCATCCTCATCCTCCTCGGACTGACCGTTATCATGACCATGAGCCTCTTTTACATAGAAAAATTTGATAAGATTCTATAAAACTTCTGATTCTCCATCAGGAGTTTTTTACTGCCAAATTTCTTGTAATTTCCGAAATTCGCTTGAAATCATCTTTCCTCATCTTACTTGCTTGATTTTTTTGCTTATAACATAACTTTTAAACGACTTTTTTATATTCGACAAAATAACTTACATTTCATTATAAAAACTTGCATATGCTTATTAAATGAATTATAATGAACTTATAAAGTAGCAGAAAGGATGAAAAAGATGTATCAAGAGCAGCGGCTTTCAAAGATGCTGGAACTTTTAGAGGACAAAGGACAACTGGCAGCTAAGGACATGGTGGATTATTTTCAGGTTTCTAAGGACACTATTCGCCGTGATTTCTCGATTTTGAGCGAGCGAAAACTGGTCCAGCGTACCCATGGCGGGATTATTCCTTTGGAAACTAGTCGGCAAATTCCTTCTTTCAACGATCGTGTAGGCCAACTAAACCAAGAAAAAAAGGCCATTGCTCACAAGGCTCTGGACTTTCTCAAACCCAATCAGGTCAATTTCTTTGATGTATCAACGGTGGTTCTCAAGCTGGCTCAGCAAGTTCAGCAACCGATGACGATTTTTTCTCATTCTTTGGATAATGCCATCATGCTGAGTGGTCAAGAGCAGGTTGCTTTCCATCTTTTAGGTGGAAAGTTCTATCCGAGAAATCGTTTTTACTACGCCCTCAATGAAGCCGAGTTGCTCAGAGAAATTTCTTTTGATCTAGCCTTTATCGGAGCTGCAGGTCTGAAAAATGGCCAAATCAGCTTTGAAGATCAGGAAGATGCCTATCTGAAGAAGCTAGCTCTCAAGCAGGCCAAGACAAAGATTCTGCTGGCCGAGCAGGCCAAAGTTAAGAAAGAAGCAACCTATATTTTAGGAAATATCAGCGATTTTGACTACTGGATTACCGATCAAAAACCTAGCCCTGAGCTAGAAGCTCTTCTGGCTGGGAAAGTCACCATTATTTACTAGCTCGACAAGATTTCATTTTGTAGCTTATGGAGGAAGCAACCATGACCAATCAAGATATTCGCTTAATTATCAGCGACATTGACGGCACAATTCTCGATGACCAGCACCAAGTAGATCCGCAGCTGAGGGAGCAGATTCCCTTGCTGAACAAAGAAAACATCCCCTTTGTCCTAGCCTCTGCCCGCTCTCCTCTGGGCATGGAGCCAATTGCTCGTAAGCTAGGGCTAGGTGATAACCCACTAGCCTGCTACAACGGTGCTCTGGTCATCAAGGGTGATCCGCAAAATTACGAGACCATTATCGAGCATCCATTGGATAAAAAAGAAATCCGCACTTTTCTGGAGTTGGTCAAAACTAAGTTTCCTAGTGTTTCCATCAATCTCTACTCTGGCAAAGATTGGATTGCTGACCGTTTGGACAAGTGGGTGCAGATTGAAGCCGAGATTACAGGTGAGCAGCCTCTTATTCAAAATATTCTACTGCCTGTTCTGGATGTGCTCATCCCAGCCCATAAGTTGCTGTTGATTGATGAGGCAGCTGTTATCCAGCAACTCCATGACTACTTGCAAACGATGGATTTTCCAAATACAGCCTTCTACCTGTCCAAGGACAACTATTTGGAAGTCACACATAAACAAGTGTCAAAAGAGCAGGCCCTTCTAGAAGTGGCCAAACACTACCAGATTCCGCTGGAACAGGTCATGACAATTGGAGACAACTTCAATGACCTTCCGATGCTGCGACTGGCTGGTCTGGGAGTTGCTATGGGCAATGCCCCTGAAGCAGTTAAAGCCGAGGCAACAGTCGTCACTAAAAGCAACAATCAGCACGGTGTCGCCAAAGCTATTGAAGAATATGTTTTACTATGATGCAAAAAAATCTGCCCTTGAGCAGATTTTTTTATTGATGGTAATCATAGGCAAGGCGAGGGCTGCCATCTGGCAAATAAATCGTGCCACACTGGCTAAAACCGTAGCGGCGAATGGCTGCCTGCATCGGATGGTTATCTTCATGCGTATCAATGCGAAGATAAGGAATCTGCTGCAGGCAAAAGTCAAAACATTGATGAGCCAGACCCTTTACTTGTCCATTTGAAGCGATACGATGGATTGTACCGTAAGCCTCTGAAAAATGCCAAGCACCTTCAATCTCTTGGTAGGTTGGATCTGGTCCGATGATGAACGCAAAGGTTCCAACAACTTGCCCAGCCTCTTCAAAGACATAGCAGTGACCCGACTGAATAGCTTCCTCTACCAGCTGACGATTCGGATAGGAAGCTGACCACTGATTTGGATTCCCCGTATTCCGCATAAACTCCCTAGCCTGATCAAAAATTGCTAAAATTGCTGGGATATCCTGCATTTCCGCCAAGCGAATCATGTCGCCTCCTTCCAGCCTATTACCTTATTTGACAAATTCCTCGTAGTCGCCCGTGTAATTAGCCCACTCCTTACTGAAGAATTTCTCATTGATCTGATAGTTGGGAGCAGGTTGGGGGTTAGAGACAAAAGGATCTACAGCCTTATCGAAGGCCAGCCAGCCATTCCAGCCCATGTGGATCGTGTCCTGCATGAAGTAAGGCTTGTCGCCGTCCTTAGAAAAGTCAGCAATATTTGTAAAACCTTGACTCTCCAGCTGGAACTTAATCTTCTCAACTGTCCGCTGATACATCTCTTCACTCAACCCAGTATAGGCCATCCATTTGGCATTGACCGGTGGAATGACAAAGATAACATTCGTATGGGATTTGGCAAATTGTTCCAAAACCAGCTGCAAATCATTGTACTCAGGAGACTTTTCGTAAGACTGTTTGGATTGGAATCCTTTGAACTTCTTGATTTTTCTAGCCAAACGCTTCTTATAAAAGTCGTTATCGATACCTAAATCATTGTTATTGGTCTGCTTGACAGCATCTGCAGTAGCCAGTTTTTCCAATTCTTCATAGGAGAATTCATCTGGAAGACGGGAAAGCTGAGGCAAAACCTTCGTGTCATAGTTGCCATTATTACCAGCAGCAAATGTACTGAAAAATGCATCCTCCCGCTGATAAATCCGGCTCATAGTATGGATATACTGCTGCTCAAAAGAAGTCAGTTGGCTTCCATCGGCCACTTTCCTGACAATATCCCCCATAGCAATGTTGGGATAGAGCTGCAAAAGCCGCTGGGCTGCATACTGAGCGCCTACGCCACCGTCCTGCCAACTGAGAAAGCCAGCTAGCTGGTCGCTATTGAAATACTGCTGAAAAGCTGCTGCATCATAGCCTTTTTTGGTAAACCATTGCGGAGAAACGACATAGACAGCCGTCTTATTTTCCAGCTCAGAGGTCATCTGCTGCATCCCAAAATATTGGTTGAGCGAAGCCGCCCCCCGCTGCCCTAGAAAATAAGGTCGGTAATTGCGGTCATACTTCTCAGCCAAAACAGCTGGGTGCATACTGTCAAAGCGCAGCCATTCGCTGGAGCCAAAGTAGGGCACAAAACGGGTATCTTGATCTGTCAGGGCCGTCATTTTTTTGCTACGGCTCTTGAAAGTTTCTGCTGTAAGGGTCACAGCTGCCCGCTTCTCTGCTTCCACATCATGCTTTTTCTCAAGCGGATAGAAGAAAAAGAGTAGGGCGACCATGACCAAGGCGCAGAAGACCGGCCCCAGAATCAGCCAGAGTCGTTTAAGCATTACGAAGCTCCGTTACGCCTTCAACGATTTTATTGGCTGTATTCCAGTCATCGCGGCCAAATTCTGACACTGGCACGCGGATGTCAAAACGGTTTTCCAACTCAACAATCAGCTCCACCGTTCCCATACTGTCCAAAACGCCAGCATCAAACAAATCCTCGTCCATCATGTCCGAAACATCTTCCATAAATAATTCGTCAATAATTTCAATTACTTCTGCTTTTACATCCATTATAGTTTCCTCGTTTACATTTTATTTTTTAAACCAAAGGTCATTCAAAAATCCTGAGAAGATCAAGAATGAGAACATGACAACATGGAAGGTGATAACAACCCCCAGCGCTTGGGTCCACTTGTTGTCAGGCAGGGCTGGTAATCCCTTGCTTTTACGCTCTTTATTGATGGTCTTTTTCTTACGGAGCCAAGCGTCATTGACCACCAAGCCCAGACCGTGGAAAAGACCATAGGCGATATAATACCAGGTCACACCATGCCAGAAGCCCATGACCAACATATTGATCAGATAGGCCACACTAGAAGTCGTATTGCGGTTTTTAAAGACCTTGTTGCGCATGAGCACCATGACCAGGCGCATAAAGACAAAGTCACGGAACCAGAAGGACAGACTCATGTGCCAGCGATTCCAGAATTCCTTCAAATCGCGTGAAACAAAAGGCTTATCGAAGTTGATTGGGCTCTTGATGCCCATAAGATTGGAAATGGCCACCGCAAACATCGAATAACCGGCAAAATCAAAGAAGAGATCCAGACCAAAGACATACATGACACCTAGCGTTCCCAGATTGAAGAAACCGCCAGTATAGAGAGCATAGGTCTTGACATGCCCTAAAATCATGTGGCCAAAGATATGAGCTAGGACAAACTTATAGAGAAAGCCCAGCATGATATATTTGACCGACTGCTCCAGCATATCCAAAAGCTCATTGCGCTCTGGAATTTGGAGATAATTTTCATTGAAACGCTTAAAACGATCAATGGGACCACTCGAAAAAGTGGGCATAAAGAGCATAAAGCGGAGGAATTCCCAGAGGCTGAAATCAGTCAGCACGCCATCCCTCAGCTCAATAATCATACCAACTGAGCGGAAGGTCAGATAGGAAATTCCCAGAAAGCCAAAGAGTGATTGGTGGCCACTGATAGCTGGTTCAACCTTGACCCAGAATAGGGGCAGAACCGCCAGTGCTGTATGCAAATAAAATATCCACTTGCTGTCCTGCTTTTTGCGGTAGAATTTATAAGAATAAACCCAAATCGTCTGCCAGACGACATAAAAGAGCAGGGCATAGAGCTGCGCCAGACTAGGACCCGTCAGCATCAAGACAATAAAGGCCAAGCTGACTAAGGCTTCATAGACCGGGAAGCGTTTCTTAAAGAAAAGTCCGATAAAGATTGGCAAAACGGCCAAGATAAGATAAAGGAAATACTGTGGGTCTCCGTAAGGCTCCAGATGAGGAAGCTGTTTCAAGAAATCCATCATGACTTGTTGACCTCACTAATCAGCCCCTTGATATCAATCTTACCGTTTGGTGTTAGAGGCAGAGATTCCCGATAGAGGAACTTAGACGGCATCATATAAGACATCATGATATCCTGTAGATCCTCCTTGATAGCCTTGGTAATATCGATTTCGCGGTCAAATTGCTCCGCAACACCGTCTTTCAAAATAACGTAGGCCAATAAGTTTTGAACCTTGTGGTCCTTATTATAACGTGGCACTGCTACTGCCGCCTCGATATACTTGGATTTATTGAGGTTTTGAGATACGTCCTCTAGCTCGATGCGATAGCCGTTAAACTTAATCTGGAAGTCCATACGACCGCCGTAGAGTAGGAGACCTTCATCAGTCATCGTCCCCACATCACCTGTATGATAGGCTGGTAGCCCTTCAAATTCAAAGAAGGCTTCAGCTGTCTTTTCAGGATTGTTGAGGTAGCCCTTGGATACGGCTGGGCCACAGACAATGATTTCCCCCTGCTGACCATTTGGCAATTTTTGCCCATTTTCATCAATGACAAAGGTTGGTGAATCCGCCTTGGTATAGCCGATTGGCAGACGCTTGAGGGTCGCTAGCATCTCATCCGTGATGGCAACTGCAGACAGAGCCACCGTTGCTTCGGTCGGGCCATAGGCATTGATAATACGAGCCTCAGGGAAACGCTCCCGCAATTTCTGAGCTGTCTTGACCGTCAGCTCCTCCCCATCAAAGTAAAAATGCGTAATGCCTGGCATTTTTTGGCTGTTAAAATCTTCCGAAAGCATGGCCATATCCGCAAAGGACGGTGTAGAAGTCCAGATTGCTACAGGCAGGCTGAGAATCGCTTCAAATAGCTGCTTGAAGTCCTGAGTCAGACTAGAAGGCAGGGCATAGAGAGTCCCTCCCAACGCCAAAGTCGGTGCCCAGTACATAACTGACAAGTCAAAAGAATAAGGCGGTTGTGCCAGCATTTGCGGACGGCTCGGTGTCGCAAATTCCTTGTCTGTAATCATCCAGTTGGTAAAACTAAGCAGGTTATCATGAGAGATTTGCACACCTTTAGGTTTGCCAGTCGTACCAGAAGTAAAGATGATGTAGTAATTGTCATCACCCTTGACTGGATGACTCATCTCATAGGCAGTCTTCTCTGCGTAAGCCGCTCGAACCTCTGCTAGACTGAGAATGGCTGCATCTGTATCAGCCAGCGGAAAATCCGCAATGGCAATAATCAAGCTTGGTTCAGCTACTTCCAAAATAGCAGTCACGCGCTCCAAGGCTGAATGACTATCAATAGGAATATAAGCATGACCTGCTTTGGTCAAAGCCACAAAAGTAGCCAGCATTTCGTACTCCTGACCACCGTAGACCACGACTGGTGACTTGGGAGCCAGCCCCAAGCTATCAATCTTGGCTGCCAGTGCATCGGAATCGGCCTTTAGATCTCCGTAGGTATGGACTTGTCCGAGGACATTGTAGACAGGGAAATCTGGCTGCGTCTGAGCAAAGTGCTCAATCGCTTCAATCATATCTGTAATTGCTGTATTTGACATGTGTATAGTACTCTCTTACATTAAAATTCATTGTAGATAAAGCCACCTTGACCTTGACCAAGATAACTAAAGAAATAAAGCAGGGCTACGAAAATCACAAAGTATAGCAATGTCTGCCCTACAAACTTATAAATCGTCTTATATTTCGTCATTTCATTCACTCTTATCTTTTTTAGATAGACATAGATTATTTTACCATTTTATAGAGAAAGATTTCAATATAAAAGCTATCAATTGTGTAAAGTTCTTGTAAGGAAATAAGGAGAAAAAGAGTTACTTCCCTTATCTTTCAAGGGTGAAATCCTTTTCAAAATCTATAAGTGAAATTTCTATATATTACTTGACTTTTTGTTCAAAAGGGGTTATCCTATATGTAGAAAGTTTATATATAATATTTTTATATATAGGAGGTAGTGCATGTATTTCCCTACATCTTCTACCCTGATAGAATTTCTGATTTTAGCGATTTTAGATAAAGAAGATTCCTATGGCTACGAGATTAGCCAGACTATCAAGCTCATTGCCGATATTAAGGAGTCCACGCTTTATCCTATCCTGAAAAAATTGGAAAAGAGTCAGTATTTAGCGACTTACTCTCAGGAATATCAAGGTCGAAAACGAAAATATTACTCTCTGACCCCAACAGGTCAGAAACAACTGGTTCGGCTCAAAAATGAATGGGAGCTTTATACCAGCATGATTAAGGGCATTATCGAAGGGAGTGTTCGCCATGACAAGAACTGAATATCTAGCCCAGCTAGAAAAATATTTAAAAAAGTTGCCAGCAAAAGACTATCAAGAAGCCATGGACTACTTCACCGAGTACTTTGACGAGGTCGGTCCAGAGGGAGAGACAGCAGCTATAGCTGAGCTTGGTAGTCCCAAAGAAGCGGCTCACGAGATTATCATCAATCTTCTGGACAAGAAAATAGAAGAAGACAGTCAAGAAGCTAGCTCCGTCAAAAATAGCAAGCAGATCGTCCAGATTGCTATTCTGTCCATCTTGGCAGCTCCACTAGCAATTCCTCTATTAATTTTGGCTTTGACTTTGATTTTTACTTTCTTCCTCCTCATCAGTGTCTTTGCTTTTGTTATAGCCGTCTTTGCTTTTGCTATGTTTGTCATGGGGGCGAGTCTGATTTGGGACAGCCTGACTCTCGGCATGACCACTTCGATTCCTGCTTTTGCCCTTAGTTTGGGTATGAGCCTTTTAACCTTGGGGCTGGCTGGACTCTTCTATCTCAGCATTGGTCCTATCCTTCGCTTTATCAAACTGAGTTTTGTCAAACTCGCCCAAGCCTTGGCACGGAAAGGAGGCCGTCATGTCTAAAGTAAGAAAAACCATACTCAGTATTACTGTCGCCGCCTGTCTACTAGGAGTAGGCCTGATATTGGTCGGTCTAGCCAGTGGTGGTCTGCAGGATCTGGTGAGGAGCTCAGCCGCTAGCACCAAGATGGCCAAGCAAGAAGAAACCTATGGCAATATCCATTCCTTAAATCTAGACCTGAGCAACCGCTCGGTTGTGATTGAAGAATCGCCCGATGATAAGGTTCACTTGACCTATTATCAAGGAGACGGCAAGACAACTGAAAAAATCAGTACCAAGGCTGAAAACGGTAGTCTATACATTAAGGAATCCAGCTTTTTTATCAACATTAACAGCAGCCTACGCTCTTTACTAGGCTTGATAAATGGAGATTTGGAAAGGACTCAACAAATCACTCTAAGCCTACCTAAGGGAAGGAACTTGGAGCAGGTTAAGGCCAGTTTAGCTAACGGCAGCCTATCAATCAATGACCTGACAATCAAAAAATTAAAAGCCGATCTCAGCAATGGTTCAATCGAACTCAGTCATAGCCAGATTGAGACTGGCAGTATCGAAAATGACAATGGTAGCATCGAGCTAGTCCAAACCAGCCTGACCGATACTCAAATCAGTCTCTCCAACGGCAGTATCACTAGTGATAAACTAACCCTCAAGGGCAATATCAACATGTCCAGCGACAATGGCTCCATCGATCTCCATCTCACCGAAGAGACCTTCAAAGCCATCTCACTGGACCTGCAAACAGACCTAGGTGACATTGAAGTGCCCAAGGACATGCAGACGAGCCACGACCAAGAGGACTTTATCGGAGATCGAGTCATCCACACCAATGAACAGGCTCAAGCCAAGCTGACCGCCAGCACCAGCACCGGTAGTATTGAGATTAGTCATTAAAAATAGAACGGAGCCTGATTGGTTCCGTTTTTTATGGTTATTTTCTCTAACCCTACCTTTACTTCCTATATCCTTTATGTTATGATACTCTATAAAAAATTATCATAAGGAGGTCCCTATGAAAAAACTCACATCTGGCATGCACATTCGGGTCGTCAGTCCCTCGTCGTCAATCGAACGCCTTGGTGGCTTTGAAGCCAATCTAGCCGCCAAGGAGCGCTTGGAAAAGCTAGGATTTACCGTGTCTTTTTCGGAGCATTATCTGGAAAATGATATACTAGGCTCTGCCTCCATCGAAAGCCGGGTGGCAGACATCCATGCTGCCTTTTCGGATGACTCCGTTGATGCTATTCTGGCCACCATCGGCGGTTTCAACTGTAATGAGCTCCTGCCCTATCTGGACTTTGAATTGATTGCTAGAAATCCTAAGATTTTCTGCGGCTACTCGGATACTACTGCCTTGCTCAACGCTATCTATAGCAAGACTGGCATGAAAACCTACATGGGACCGTCCTACTCCAGCTTTAAGATGGATGCCCTGCAGGACTATCAGACCGAGAGCTGGCTCAAGGCCGTCAGCCATACTTCTTATGAATTGACTCCTAGTGAGAAATGGGGCGACAATGCTTGGTATCTGCCCGATGCGCCACTGACCTTCCATGAGACGGAGTGGAAAGTTTATCACCACGGGCAAGCCCAAGCCACTGCTATCGGCGGCAATCTCTCCACCTTCTCACTTCTGCGTGGAACACCTTATGCGCCAACAGATGAAAACTATGTCCTCTTTGTTGAAGAGGCCGAGGAAGATGATTATGTGGAGTTTGACCGCAATCTAGCTGCCCTCCTTCAGGCCTACCCTAACCCGCAGGCCCTTCTCATCGGCCGCTTTCCAAAAGAATGCCAGATGACAGAGGAGCTGCTCCTTTATATCTTGGATAAACATCCGATTCTCAAACAAATTCCCGTTCTTTATGACTTGGACTTTGCTCATACTCAGCCGCTCTTTACCATTACCATCGGTGCTCAAGTGACCGTGGATACAGAGAAGATGTCTATCAGAATTGATGAATAAACAAGAGACGACCTCCAAACAAAAGGTCGTTTTTGATATCTAAAAGTCATGAATCATCTCTAAACAGCGCTCCAAATCCACATCCCGCTCCAGATGCTCAACTGTCCAAGGAATAAGGATGTCTGGTTCAATCCCCTTGTCTGTCATCCCCTGTCCCTTATCAAGTGCTAGAGCGCGTGAAGTTGGAAAGTTCAAACTATAGTCACCATAATCTACCTGACAGCAGTTAGAATAATCTAGTATTCCAAGAGTCGGGCGCCCCAGAACCGTCACCTTAGGAAACCATTTCATCATCTGGACAAAATTGTCTCCCGACGAAGCACAGTAGACATCTGCCAAGACAAAAATCTTCTCAGGATGGCTTCCTCCTTTCACATTAGGAAACATTTCCCTGTCCTCGCCTCCAAATTTGACATAGCCTTTGCCCCGATTGGCCTGCAGGTCTTGCATGATTATCTCCAACAAATCCTTCGTTTCCTGATTAATCCCTTCCTGCTGCACGTAGGCTTCAAAATCTTTCAAACGCAGGTCAACATTCCGCTCTGTGTAGAGAATTTCCATCCCTTCATCAGTCCTACCCAAGTCAGAATAGACTTGCCCCTCAGAAAGAGCATAGTGGAGCAGGGGAAAATACAGCGAGTCCATCCCGCCAGTATTTTGACGGACATCAATCACCAGACAAGCAGCCCTCTTGATAGCATCTTGTGCTTCCTGATAGAGTTTGTTGATGGCTTTCTCGTTCCTAAAGTCATCCAAACGGAGATAAACAACACCCTTTTCTAACTCTTTCCATTCAAATCGACTTTCTATAGGATTCTGGCTAGGCTCAACTGAAAGGATTTGCTCTGCTCCTGCTCGCAAAACAGTCACTTGCCTAGCTTTTGAAATCAACTCGCTCCACTCACGGTAGTTTCGCTCGGGCGTTGAACTGGCAAAATACGCTCGGTGCATCCTATAAGACTCTTCTAGATGTTGTCCATCCAGTTTCACAATTTGATCGCCCGCCTGCAAATTCGTATCCGCATTAGCCTGCTCAACATAAAGTCCTTGGATTGTTGAACGTAGAACAAAACCTTTTGGTTTAGCATATTTCTCCCGAAAAGCTACGTGGCCTATAACTCCGAAGCTAGCTAGATAAGTCTGAACCTGATAAAGAAAGTCCTTTTCACTCATATCGTCTGAAATACATTCGCGAAAACCAGTCGGATCCGCACCGTCAATATCCTTTTTAGTTGCAGAATCTTGGGTCATAATCGAAACAACATCTTCAAAAATAGCCGTTTTTCTCATCGTATTGCTCCTCGTCATTATTGAGACTAGTATATCATTTTTGTACATTTTATGCCGATTTAAACAAAAAAATCTAAGCACAATCTCTGCTTAGATTTTTTTCTAATCAATGTCCACCGGGGCCGCCACCTTGTCCGCCTGGGGCACCACCGCCACCAGGGCCATCGGCTGTGATTTCGGTTCGGGTTTGCCCATTGACCGTGATAGTCCCGCCCGTATAGGTAGCCTTACCATCAAAGTCAAAGGCAGACACAGTGGACGTGATAGCTAGGTTTCCGCCTGTCATGATGATATCGCCGTTGGAATCAAGGGCGTCTGTATCGCCTTGGCCGACCTCAACCTTGATGTCACCTCCAGTAATCTTAATGAAAATCTCAGCCCCAGTCGCTGTACTAGCCGCATTGATTCCATCATCCGTCGCATAAAGGTCAAGTGTACCGCCATTAATCGTGACATTTGTTCCCTCTAAAGCTTCGACACTGGACTTGACTGTGATGGTGCCACCGTCGATCACCGCTGCATTGCTGGCATGAAGACCGTCATCACCAGCATTAATCGTAATGGTCCCAGACTGAATATAGAGATTTCCGAGCGAAGTATCCTCATCGTTATCTGCGTGGATCGCATCCTCCGTCGCAGTAATATCTAGACTAGCCTCCTTGATGTTGATGGCATCATTGGCTGACAAGCCATTCTTGTAGCCTTTAATCGTATAAGTCCCGCCTGTGATACGCAGGTCATCATTAGATTCGACCGCGTTACCGTATTTTCCTTCAATGGTCAGACTGCCTGAGCCGTTGAAGGTCAAGTCGTCCTTACTGTAAATAGCCGCATCGTAGTCAGTATTGGTGTGATTGGCTGAGTCAGAAATGCTATTCTTGCTACCTTCTGCTAGGGTAATGAAGGTCTTATCTGCATTTTCTACCACAATCGCTGCATCCGTCCCTGTCATGGTCACACCATCCAATACGATTTGTACCTTGTCTTGATCGCCAGCCTTGACAACAATCTGCACATTTTCACTGCTACCAGAGAGGACATAGGTTCCAGCTGCCGTAATGGTCACTGTGGAGCCAGAAACGCTCGCTCCGTCACCGGACGTCTTGGCTGTGGAGCCACTCAAGCTAATCTTGGTCGCTGTCGCCTCATCATAAGAAGCATCCTGATCACGATCCGTGAAATAGCTAGATGTATCTGTCTTTGTCGTACTGGTAGCTGTTTGAGTGGTCGTGGCACTAGCACTCGTGCTAGTGCTGGACTGGCTGGTCACGCTACAAGCTCCCAAGGTGACAGTCATTAGCGCTAGGGGCACCATTAGTTTTATTTTCTGAAATATTTTTTTCTTGCCTGTTTTCATGATTGGCCTCTTTCTAGATATTATAATTCATTTTCTTTCGTGATATAGCGGCTAATGGCAATCTCTAGATTTCCATTGCGCGTGCGTAGGGCATCGATGAGTTCTTTTTCGGTCATTCGACCATTCAGCTGAATGATGTATTTAATCTTGAACAAGCTCCCCATATCAGAGGTTTTGACATTGGCTAGTTCAACATGATTGGCAGCTTTGTTGAAAATATCATCAAAAATGCTTTCATAATCCAGACTTTCTGGTATGACGATAGTCAGCTGGCGCATGGAATGCTTCATCTGTCCGAAATTGACCACTTCAAGCAGCAGCATGACGAGCGACATGATGAGGGTAAAGACGGTCGCAAAGACTAGATAGCCCATTCCGATGGCAATCCCGATTGTCATGACTAGGAAAATGGACACCAGCTCCTTGGCCCCTCCTGGTGCGGAACGGAAACGAATCAAGCTGAAGGCCCCCATGACGGCAACCCCTGCTCCCAAACTTCCATTGACCAAGAAAATCACAATTGCAATCAAGGTCGGTAAGAGCGCCAAACTCATCACAAAGGACTTGCTGTAAACTGTCTTAAACTGGTAAACCTTGGCAATGACTAAGCCCAAAAGCAAGGATACTCCGATAGCCAACATCATCATAGCCGGATCTACGGCCGTATCGGTAAAAATATCATAAAATAAGTGACTAAGCATGATTTACAACTCCTTTATAGTCTGTCGTTTTCTTATAAGCAACCCCGTATTTGGAAAAGGAGCTTGGGAAGACCTGATGGCGATCCAAAATCTCACTCAGCCAGAGCGGATAGGCTCCTGGCACCTTGACTTCCATAATCACATGATGATCCGGTAGAAGATTTTCACCGTAATGACCATGCAAGAGGCTCAAATCATAGTTGCGGTAGGTCAAATCGTGGTCAATGGTAATCCGAACATTGGGATCCTCAATCCCCTTCATAGAATAACGATTGTAGTAGATATACATCATGGGCTGCAGGCCACCGTAGCGCTGACCCAGCCAGTCGATTTCCTCACGAATCTGACAATCTTCAATCTTACTGTGATCGCCCTCCAAGTAAGCCTCGGCAGCTACTAAATCTGTCGAAATGCGGCGTTTGTAGACAATCTTACGCACTTTTTTCTTGATTTCCAAAAAGACTTGACTGTCTTCTTTCGGATGTTCATCGTAAGTCCGCACGCGCAATTTTTCTTTAAAATAGGGCTTTTCTAAGGACTCACGAATCATTTGATAAGTCGGGGTGTCGTAGTAAAGATTATGGATGGTCGAGTAAGCATGCTCATCCTCCACCAGATGACTTTCAAACTCGGTCAATAAATCAGCCAAAGTTTCTTTGGAAATAATATATTTGGTTTCAAAGCGTTGAAATTTATCTTTAAATGTTTTTTTAGCCATGGATTCTCCCCCTGTCTTTCTTGTAACTAGAGCCATTTTACGGATGAAAACTTAAAGCAAGGCTAAAGAAAACTTAAAGAAAACAAAACATTATTATTTTCATACTGAATAAAATAGACTTGTGGAGAAAATCTATACAATAAAATTCTCTGCTGTTTCACGTGAAACAAAAAAACTTGGTTCTGTTCACAAAACCAAGTTGTTCCTTTCATAGAGAAAATAATCTGCACTCTTCTCTATCTTAAATGATTTTCTTCTTATCAGGACGATAGGCCATTGTGCCTAAGACCATAAAAAGCAGTAAAGTCGCGGTCAAGAAAGCTAGTTGGCCACCGATTTGACCATTCATCGAGATCGTTTCCCGCAGTCCTGACACCGCATAGCTCATCGGTAAGATTGGATTGAGCTTTTGGAAGATTTCTGCCGTTAGGGGCAGCGGATAAGTACCAGCGCTGGAAGCCAGTTGCAGGAGCAAGAGGATCAAGGAAATAAAGGCCCCGACCTTACTATCCCAAGTGACCAGAGTCGTCACAACCGCCATAAAGGCCATGCTAGCTAAAACAGTCAAGGCCAGCGTCGTCCATTCGTAGTTGGCCTCAAGACCAATCAAATGAACCGCTCCATAAACCAAGATGCCCGCCAAAATAGAAATCAAACCATTGACCTCCAAACGAGCCTTGAGCCAAGCTTTGCGAGAAGCTGGAACTCGACCAGAAGGAAGCGTGCCAAAAATAACATTGGTCGAAATCGCCGCCACAAAAAGAGCGACAGAAATCATGTAGGGAGCCATACCAACACCATTTTTACCAACTTGATCTCTATCTGTCTTTTTCAGCTCGACAGGGCCAGCCAAGGCTGCTGCATTGTCCTCTGTCACTGAAAGATCAGACAATTGACCCTTGGCATCTGTCAAGCCTGTATTTAGAGTCTGAGCGCCGATTGATAAATTTCCCAACCCACTACTTAAAGTGAGACCACCAGCCGCTAACTGCTGAGAACCATCTGCCATTTGAGTAGCACCTGTAGATAATGTTTGCATCCCTGCGACCAAAGTAGATGATTTATCATGTAATTGAGAGAGGCCTGAACTGATTTGACCGATTCCTGAAGTCACTTGGTCATTATGGCTCGCTAGGTTAGCCGCTCCTTGAGAAAGCTGATCGACACCTGCAGTATAAGCAGCTACTCCCTGAGCTACTTGAGAAAGTCCACCTGTATAAGCCGTAATGCCTTGAGAAAGGGTCGCTGAACCAGTGCTGGCAGAGGATAAAGCTTCATTTACCTGACCTAGGCCTCCGTAGAGACCACTAATCATAGCTGAAGCACCTGGCAGGACTTGGTTGGCTGCTGCCGACAGCTGACTTGCCTGACTGCTGGCTGTTTGCAGACCTTGCAGATTCGTTTGGATAGCTTGGACTTCCTGTACAATAGTTGCCGCTGCACCACTGCTAGAATCAGCACCGCCTGCTAGAGCGGCTTTTAGTTCTTCTTGCTCATCGGTAGAAAGTTTTTGGTAAGCAGCTGTTCCTTCTAAAGCAGCTACGGCTGCCGCCCGATCACTTTGCGCACTACTTGCCAAAGACTGGGCATTGGTCGCAATCGTCGTGAGAGAAGCCGCAATTGTTTCCGTTGGCAAGCTCGTTCCCGATGTGGCATTCTGAATAGCTGTATTGAGCTGATCTAGACCCGCCGTCAACTGAGCAACCTTTTCTTGATTAGCAGTAACACTACTATTAACGGAGGATTGCAGTTCTGCCAAACCGCTGTTTAGGCGCTCCACACCAGCGACTAATTCCTGTGAATTACCCGTCAGTTGGTTGGTTCCATTCAGTAATGTTTGTGACTGAGCGGTTAATTGACTGGCGCCAGCTGAAAGCTGCCCAACTCCATCTGTATATTCCGTCATCTTGCTAGTAAAAGTCGGCAAGCCGGCATTGATCTGAGCCACTCCATCTGTGTATGCTACCAGACCAGTTGACAGCGCTGTGGCTCCATCAGAGAAAGTGAGGCTGGACTGAGCTAGACTTTCCAAGTTAGTAGACAGCTTTTGGCTACCGTTTGCTAATTCCTGACTGCCTTCGGCCAATTTAGCTGTACCATCTGCAGCTGTTCCAAGTCCACCTTTTAGCTTATCCATACTCGCAAAAATGCTTGTCACATAGCTGTTCGTGATCTTCTGACTGACCGACTGCTTCATCGAGGTCATGGCAGAATCGCTCATTTTGCTGGCGATAAAACTATGACCACTGGATGTTTGGTAGTGGATCGTAACTTGCTTAGGCTGATTGCTCAAGATACTAGCCGCATTGGCTGATAGATCCTTGGGAAGAGTCACCACCATGTAATAGTCGCCCTTTTCCAGCCCCTTCTCTGCCTGATCCTTATCCACAAAATGAAAATCCATCGCTGCATTTTTCTTCATATCTTGAACCATATCTGAACCAATGGACAAGTCTTTTCCATACAAGCTCGCCTTCTGGTCCTGATTGACCACCGCTACTGGCAAATCAGAAAGTTTGCCATACGGATCCCACATAGAGCTCAAAAAAATCACATTATACAAGGCTGGAATTAAGGCAACCCCCAGCATGACTACAATAATCTTCGGTTTTTTGAAGATCGCTTTCCATTCTTTGAACATCTTTTCTCCTTTTTTATACACATTGTCTAAAAATTTGATATAATAGATTATACACAATAAAAAAATTAAGGCAAGCAGAAAAATCTATTTTTGTACACCTTATCTAATTTTGTATAATTCAATAACAAAGGAAAAATTGAAATGACAGAAAGTAATAAACGTAAAAAAACCAAGGCCATCATTGAGAAGGCTATGGTTGACTTATTGCATCAGGAGTCTTTTGACCATATTACAACAGTCGAATTGGCCCGAGCTGCTGGTATCAGTCGCAGTAGCTTCTATACTCACTACAAGGATAAATATGATATGATTGAGCGCTATCAGCAAGGCCTCTTTCATCAACTAGAATACATCTTTGAACACAATCGTGAGGATGTAGCAGTCGCTATCACAGAGGTCTTTCAGTTTTTGACCCAAGAGCCTCTTCTGGCTGCTCTCTTGACGGAAAACGGTACTAGAGAAATTCAAAATTTCCTACGCCACAAGCTCCAATCCTTACTTTCCCAAATCCTACAAGAACGGTTTCGCAATAAAGCTCTCAATCAAATCGAAAAGGAATACGGCATCGTTTACCTCGTCAATGCCTTCTTTGGCGTCTACCAGATGTGGATCGCCCGAGGTAGTAAGGAAAGCCCAGAACAAATGGCTAATCTTCTTTTAAAGATGCTATAAAACTCGACAACTAATAAAGGCTGGGACAAGATGTCCTAGCCTCTTTTGGTTAATCGAATAAAAAAGAAGCCGAAATCGGCTTCTGAATAAATTTCCAATAGAAATTAAAGCATTTTGTTGTAGAATTCAACGACAAGTGCTTCGTTGATTTCTGGGTTGATTTCATCGCGTTCTGGCAAACGAGTCAATGAACCTTCCAATTTTTCAGCGTCGAATGATACAAATGCTGGACGTCCAAGAGTAGCTTCTACTGCTTCAAGGATTGCTGGAACTTTCAATGATTTTTCACGAACTGAGATCACTTGACCTGGAGTTACGCGGTATGATGGGATATCAACGCGTTTTCCATCAACAAGGATGTGACCGTGGTTTACGAATTGACGAGCTTGACGACGAGTAGTCGCAAGACCAAGACGGTAAACTACGTTATCCAAACGACGTTCCAAAAGAAGCATGAAGTTAAAACCAAGGATTCCGCCTTTGATTTTTGTAGCTTGTACGAACAAGTTACGGAATTGTTTTTCACCTACACCGTAAGTGAAACGAAGTTTTTGTTTTTCAGCCAATTGCAAACCGTATTCTGACAATTTAGAACGGTTGTTTGGTCCGTGTTGTCCTGGTACGTAGTTACGACGTGCCAATTCTTTACCTGTACCTGTAAGTGAAAGGCCAAGGCGACGAGCTTGTTTCCAAGATGGTCCTGTATAACGTGACATATGTATGTCCTCCTGATATAAATAATATTTCGGTGGAAATAGTCACTTAGAAAGCCCTGATTCGTGCAGATGCCCTTCGCCTAAACAGCCAAGGTTACTTGTCATAAGACACCTGTTGACGAGCTTCATGCTTTCCTGCTGCTATTTCACACAAAGGCTATTGTACCATGAATAAAGTCAAAAGTAAAGGGACTCCTACAAAAAAATCAAGCCCAGAGGCTTGATTAAAGTCATTTTTAGAAAACAAGGCAGCTTACAGCCCCAAAAGCTTCAAAATCTCCTGCTTGTATCGTAGCTTTTGTAGTTCCTTATCCTCACTGGCTGACCAAGTCAGTTGGAGATCTGCTACGATTTGCCCAGGCCGATTTTTCAGAATATAGATACGGTCGCTGAGAGCCAGAGCTTCCTCGATGCTATGAGTAATGAGGAGAGTCGTCAGGCCTAGCCTACGATGAATATCCAGATACCAAGCGTGCAGCTCCATCTTGGTCAGCTCATCCAAGGCACTAAAGGCCTCGTCCAGAAGAAATAGCTTATGACCGAACATATAGGTCCGCAGCAGAGCCACGCGCTGCCGCATCCCCCCGCTCAACTCATGTGGATACTTGTCTGCCACATCAAAGAGCCCGAACTCCTTCAAAATCTGAGTAGCCTGCTCCGTCGCTTCCTTTTTGGATACTTTTCGGATTAAGAGGGGCAAGATGACATTGCCCAAGACCGTCTTGTGCTCCAACAACAAGTCCTTCTGCAGCATATAACTTACCCTGCCCTTGGGATTTTCCTGCCCGTCTAGGACAATCCTGCCCGACTGGACCTCCAAAATCCCAGCAATCAGATTAAAGAGGGTCGATTTCCCGACTCCACTAGGCCCCAAAATCGCTACGACCTGGCCTGTCTCTACCTCTAGGCTGATATCTTTCAAAATCTGCTGCTCATTATAAGCATAGCTTACATTTTCAAGTTTAATTTCTGTCATTATTTTATATAATCGTTGCTAAATCCCTTGTCACTCAAGTCATTGTTCACGATGCCATTGTCCTTGGTCCATTTGTAAAAGGCATTCCAGCGGCTAGCCTCAAACTGACCCCACTTGTCCTTATCTGATGCATATTGCTCGGACAAATATTTTTGGGAAGCCAAGACAAAGTCTCGTTTGTTCTTCAGCTCTGGCGCATGCTTGATTAAAATATCCGCTGCTTCTTCAGGGTGCTCCATAGCATATTGGTAGCCCTTCTTGATGGCCTGTAAAACCTTTTTCGCCTCGTCTGGATTCTTCTTCAGATAGTCATTATTAGCAATAATGACTGGAGAGTAATAGTCAAACTCCTTTACATAGTCCTTCATGTAAAAGAAATTCGTGTCCATGCCCTGAGTCTCTGCCATGATACCGTCCCAGCCATGATAAATCCACGCTGCATCAAACAAGCCATTTTCAATCGGCGTAATTGAGTTGGAATCGTTGTTGGGAACCTTTTCCACTTCATCAAACTGGCCGCCTTGGCTTTCAACCAAGGTTTTGAGCATGCCTAGCTCCACTGGATCATTCCATGTACCGTATTTCTTGCCAGCCAGATCCTTAGGACTTGTAATCCCTGCAGACTTCTTAGAAATAATGCCCGAAGTATTATGCTCTACGATGGCCGCAACGGCCGTGATTTCTGCGCCCTTATCCAGTTTTTTAGCCATGGAATCCTGGAAGTAAATACCAAAAGGCGCCTTGCCATTGATAATCAAATCCGAACTGCTATCTTCAGGCGGTAACTTGATATCCACATCCACACCTGCTTCCTTGAAGTAGCCCTTTTCTTGAGCCACATAAAGGCCGGTGTGGTTGGTGTTAGGTGACCAGTCTAGGATAAAATCAATCTTTTTATCCTTACTAGCAGACTCTGAGCCTGACTTGCTGCAAGCCGCTAAGCCGAAGATAGACACGGCAGCTAAACCTGCCAACAACATTTTATAAGTTTTTTTCATTATAATCCTCTTTTCTTTTTTGGAAATAGCAGAGCTGAGCTCCTATTTCCACTTAATAACATATTTTTCACTGACAGCCACCAACTTCATCCCAAGAAGGCTGATAACCGAAACTAATATGATAATGGCAAACATAGTATCGTACTGGAAAAGTTTCTTGGACTGAATCATATAAACACCCAAGCCTTCGAAACCGCCCAGCCATTCGGAAACCACAGTCGTGATAAAGGCATAGGAAACACTGACACGCAAGCCCGCATAGAAATAGGGCAGACTAGCTGGAATCTTAAAATGCCAGAGAATCTGCCAGCGATTGGCCTGCATAAGCTCAAAGAGCGTCAGAGTATCCATATCACAATGCCGAAAACCATCCAGAATACTGACGATAATCGGAAAAGTTGTCGTCAAAATAATCAGCACAAT
The DNA here is from genome assembly GCA_905372795.1 of Streptococcus cristatus. GTDB lineage: Bacteria > Bacillota > Bacilli > Lactobacillales > Streptococcaceae > Streptococcus > Streptococcus cristatus_J. Next base: position 46,842 of record CAJPQE010000001.1, read on the forward strand.
CTTAGGCAAAATCCCATAACCCAGCCAGAGAACCAGAATTGGCGCCAAAGCAATGGTCGGAATCGTCTGCACCACGACCATCATGGGGTAAATCAAATCATTGAGCCAGCTCATGCTGTCCATGAACACAGCTAGGATACAGGCCAAGACGACACCCAAGAATAAACCCAGCAGGGCTACTTTTAAGGTGGCCCAGCTATGACTTGCTAGAAATCCAGCATCTCTGATAAAGGCCTGACCGATTTCCAAGGGCGTCGGCAGGATAAACTTGGGCAAGAGCTTGAGCCAGCCCATGGCCTGCCAGATGACAAGGATTCCCAGCATACCCAAAAGGCTAATCTGCTGCCGCAGGATATTTTTCAAGTTTTTCATCAATACTTAAAATCTTTCCATAGTTTATTTTCACATTAGCAAAAACATTGTCTGCCTGAGTGCCTGCAAGCTCAATCGCCTGCTGCAAAATAGGAAATAAGGTCTCCCATTCCCCTTCTAGAACGGTCTCAAAAGGCGTCACGACCATCTTCACTGGCTGTTTTTGCAAAAACTCAATTACTTCCTCTATGACTGCCAAACGATTCACATCATGTGACAAAGGAAGAATTTGTAAAGCGATACTGGCTTTCATCTCTTCACCTCCTTACTTTCATGCTTCATCTGAGAATAATGTATGCAGATAGGATTAAAATTCACAAGAAAATAACTTGGTTTTTAAACAAAAAGACAGTGAGCTCCCTTTATAAACACCTTGCTTTCCATACAAAAACACCTTTTCCATATTGGAGAAGGTGTTGCATGCATCAGTAAACTAAAGATTGGTGAATAATTCCCCATTTTAGCAAAACCACAAGGTCTTTACAAATACAATTCCCTACGCTGGCATTACCCAGATCAGGTGCGGTCGAAGCTTACACTTCCTCTCAGACTGTACACAGACTCCCATATATAGGATTATGATAACGCAATCATCAGCAAATGTCAAGATTGGAGCTTGGACTCACTACTTTTCAACTACAAGTGAATCAAACGATCATCAATCAGGCAAACTCTCCTTTCGCAGCCAACAAAGACTCCATAGCCCTGATATTCTCTGACTCACTTGTGGATAAGATGGTTTCAAAACCCAGTTCAGCTGCCGTATCCAAGTTAGCTTGAATGTCATCAATAAAGACTGACTCTGTCGGATCAAGACTATACTTTTTTAGTAGCTTTTGATAAATCTCTAGCTCTGGCTTGACAACCCCGACTTCTGAGGAAAGGATATAGCCCGACAGTAGTGGAAAGATGGGCAGTGAACCAGCTTTTTCAATACGGTAAAAAATCTCGCAAGTAGTTGACAGGATGTAAATGCGATAGCCTTGATCAGCCCATAGTCGAATCTTTTCCTGTAAACCACTGTAAACCTCCACAACCTCATACCAATTGTAGAAGATATTCTGAACAACAGGATGGTAGGAGTCATCCAGCTGAGCTAGCACTTCGTCACAGGCTTCTTTCAAGCTCAACTCTCCCTTGTCTGTTTGATGCCAGACATCCGAATCAAAAATAGCCTGTCTAAGAATCTGTCGACGCTCTTTCTCAGGTTCGAAAGAGGTCAAGATTTTTTCAGAATTCCATTCAATCAAGACATTTCCTAAGTCAAAAACCAAATTTTTTATCATTTCTTTCACCAGCCCTTTCTCTATATGTAGGAGCTTTCGTAAGTTCTAGCTCATGCCATTGCAAATCCGCTATTTCGGATGGTCTTCACCATCCTTGGTATAGCATATTTAGGTTAAGAAAAATCCCAGAAATGAACTGTTCCTCAAAGTCGGGGTTTACCCAACTCTAGGAAGCAATACAAAGTTCTGGAATCACCTATTATTCTTAGTCAAAATAGCGAATTAAATTTTTCTCTGTCAAAATATCTGAGTAAGTATAGGACTCTACATAGGTGTTGGCAATTTCACCCGGCTGTCCCCCTTCATTTTCATACTCAACGATAAAGAGAGAAGGATAAACTTCAATCAAACGACCTTGTTTACTTTTTTGGCGCTTACGGCCATTTTCCAAGGTCATCTCTACCATTTGCCCCTCGTGAGCCTTGATGTCCTCCTTGATTTTCTTCATTTTTGCCACATCTGTAAATGCATCACTCATACTATACATCCTCTCTTTTAGAAATACTTGAAAATTTATTATATTCTTTTTGGAAAATTAACTCAACCGTACCACGCGCTCCGCTCCGGTTTTTCTCAATAATGACTTCAACCTTATTGTTAGGAATGCCTTCCTCTTCCTCACCGGCCCGTTCATAATAGTCATCCCGGTAAAGAAAGGCTACGATATCCGCATCCTGCTCAATAGAGCCAGACTCCCGAATATCTGATAGTACTGGACGTTTGTCCTGCCGTTGCTCCACGCCACGTGAGAGCTGACTCAGCGCAATAACCGGAACCTTGAGCTCCTTCGCCAAAATCTTAAGCTGGCGGGAAATTTCCGAAACTTCCTGCTGGCGGTTTTCACGACCCGTTCCTGTAATCAGCTGCAGGTAGTCAATCAAAATCAGACCAAGATTCCCTGTCTCCTGAGACAACTTGCGAGCTCGCGAACGAATCTCCGTAATCCGAATCCCCGGCGTGTCATCGATATAAATACTAGCATTGGCCAGATTTGCCGTCGCAATGGTATATTTTTGCCATTCTTCATCTGTCAATTGCCCTGTACGAATGGAGTGAGAATTAATCACTCCCTCTGAGGCCAGCATCCGATCCACAAGACTCTCTGCCCCCATTTCTAGGGAGAAGATAGCCACTGTCTTATCCAGCTTGGTCCCGATATTCTGGGCGATATTGAGGGCAAAGGCCGTCTTTCCGACCGCAGGACGAGCAGCTAGGATGATTAACTCTTCTTCGTGCAAACCCGTCGTCATCTTATCCAGCTCACGGTAACCCGTCGCAATCCCTGTAATATCAGTAGTTTGCTGAGAACGGGCTTCTAGATTAGCAAAGTTAAGATTTAGAATATCTTGAATATTTTTAAACCCACTGCGGCTGGCCGTTTCACTGACATCAATCAGAGCCTTTTCTGCCCCTGCAATGATTTCCTCTGATGGTCTCTCACCGTCATAGGCTTGGTTGATGGATTCTGTCAAGCGTGAAATCAGGCGGCGTAAGATTGCTTTTTCAGAAACGATCTTGGCATAGTACTCTGCATTGGCAGAAGTCGGTACAGAGTTAACGACCTCCACCAGATAGCTCAGTCCGCCAATATTCTGCAAGTCTCCTTGGCTATCCAAAATATTGCGAACGGTGGTCGCATCGATAGCATCCCCACGATCCGCCAAGTCAATCATGGCCTTGAAAATCAGACGGTGGGCATATTTAAAGAAATCCCCAGGCTCAATATATTCACGGACAAAGACCAGTTTGCTCTCATCGATGAAAATGGCCCCTAGTACAGACTGTTCTGCTAAAATATCTTGAGGCTGAGCTCGCAACTCATCAATCTCTGCCATAGGTGAATCCTTCCTTTAATTCTTTTTACCCTTCCGTAACCCGCAGGCGAATCACACTTGTCACATCTTGGTAAATCTTTACAGGAACATCAATCAAACCAATCGAACGAATGGGAGAATCAACCTTGATATTCCGTTTATCAATTTTTAGGCCAAATTGCTTTTGTAATTCATCAGCAATTTTTTTGTTAGTAATCGAACCGAAAGTCCGTCCGTCTGGGCCGACCTTCTCTGTAAAAGCAACAACCGTTGCTTCTTCTTCCAACTTAGCTTTAATGGCTTGTGCTTCTGCCACCATCTCTGCATGAGCCTTTTCCTGAGATTTTTGCTTTCCTCTCAGCTCACCGATAGCTTGTGCATTGGCTTCCTTGGCTAGATTTTTCTTAATCAGGAAATTTTGAGCATAGCCAGTAGGTACTTCCTTGATTTCTCCTTTTTTCCCTTTTCCTTTTACATCCTCTAAAAAAATAACTTTCATCTTATTTCTCCTTTTCTATTGATTCCTCATTATCCATCACTTGATCCATAATCTTTTGATTTAGACGTTGAGTGACTTCAGCAACCGTTTGATCGCTAACTTGCGCTGCTGCTAGATTAAAGTGGCCGCCACCACCCATTTTCTCCATAATCCGCTGAACATTGATCTTACTGCGACTACGAGCTGAAATGGATACGTAACCCTCAGTATTCCTGCTGACCACAAATGTTGCTTCAATGCCCGACATGGCAAGCATGGTGTCAGCTGCCTTACTAATGACGACTGTATCGTAGCTGGCATTTTCAGCACCCGCTGCTACAATCACATTTGGCAAAAGCTTCTTACCTGTCAAAATCAGCTCATTGACTGCTCGATACTCTTCAAAATTCGTCGAAGAAATATCCTGAATGACTACACTATCACTACCCCGAGCCCGCAAATAACTGGCTACATCAAAGGTTCGACTCGTTACTCTGGAGGTAAAATTCTTGGTGTCTAGCATAATCCCAGCCATGAGTAAACTGGCTTGAATTTTATTCAGGCGATTCTTCTTGGAATTTTGAAACTGAATCAACTCCGTTACCAATTCGCTGGCACTACTAGCTCCACTTTCGATATAGGCGATGACCGCATTTTCAGGAAAATCCTCATCGCGGCGGTGATGATCCACCACAATCGTCTGACTAAATCGATCAAATAATTCTCTTGAAAGCGTTAAGGCCAATTTCGAGTGATCCACCATTATCAAAAGTGAGCGACTGGTCACTCGGTTTACGGCTTCTGAAATCGGCAAAAGATAATCAGCGCCTTCTGACGTCAATTTTTGAATAGAGCGATAGATATCTGAACCCATCTGTTGGTCATCATACACAACATAGGCTTTCTCAATGATATTGCTAGCAAAAAGCTGCATACCCACCGCGGAGCCTAAGGCATCCAAATCAAGATTGCGATGACCAACCACGAAAACCTGATCTACACTCTTGATTTTATCTGAAATAGCTGCCATCATAGCCCTCGTACGCGTGCGTGTACGTTTGACAGATGCAGCTGTTCCACCACCAAAGTAAACTGGATTCTTGGTCTCGTCATTCTCTTTGACAACCGCTTGGTCACCACCCCGGACCTCAGCTAAGTTAAGATTAAGGAGGGCAATCTTACCAATTTCATCATGCTTACCATCCCCGTAAGAAAAGCCCATACTAAGCGTCAGAGGAAGCTTTCGATTCTTGGCTTCTGTCCGAAATTGATCAATGATCGAAAATTTACTATCCATCAGTTGTTCCAAAACCGTATAATCCGTGAAAAGATAATAACGATCCATTCCCACCCGACGGTAGAACATATGAAATTGCTCAGAAAACTCTGCTACAAAGTTAGCTACAAAGCTATTGATATGACTAATATCTGAATCTGATACAGCATCTTCCAAATCATCATAATTATCAACTGAGACAACACCGATAACTGGTCGCGTCGTAACGAGCCCAACTGTTGCTTCATACTCACTTGATGCATCAAAAAAGTACAGGACACTAGAAGCTGAATCAAAGTAAACAGAATACTGGTTATCTCCTACTGTTGCGTAGCTACCCGATTTCGAAGCAGCAAGCTGGATAATTTCCTGAAGGAGATCACTATTTAGCTCCCCATCATCCGTTGTAAAAATCAATTCAGCATAAGGATTGAACCAGTCCACATCTCCACTATTTTCATTGATTTTAATCACACCAACAGGCATTTTATCCAACAAGGAAGCTAAACTTCCCTCTGCTTGATGATTGACATAGCGAATCTGCTCAAGCTCGTCCAATTCAGTCACTCTCTGCTGCTGAATAAATAGTCCAACCAAGAGTGCCAGCACTGTAAAAAGAGACACCAGCATAGGCAAACTATCACCAAAAAGGCGTAAGCAAATAGCTAATATGATAAAGGAAGTAACCCCCACTATCGCAAAGTGGCTCAGGGAAAAACGAATTCTTTTCATTAAAAAACCTCTTATTGCGCCATTTTACCATATTTTCTTAAAAAAAGCGAGTTTTCACTGCCTCTGGATACTTGTGAAGCAAGAAAGACTCAAATCCTAGATCTATTCTTAAACAAATATTCACAATCAATTTACAAGATATGTAAATC
>CAJPQE010000002.1:0-50385 GCA_905372795.1 Streptococcus cristatus
CCTATAAACAGCTATGTACGGCTGTAAAGTACTGGCTTCCCCTGATGTACCGACAATATCAGTAAAATGATTGAAAGTCGCATCGGCATTGCCGGCTGTTCCTTGTACTCTGTAAGTCGGTTTTTCTTTCCCTGTCACATTTTGATTCCCATGTTTAAATCCGAGACTGGCAACATCGCTGCCCACCGGGCCAATGGCAGCCTCATAACTCCCGTCGCTGTGGCTATGTTTCTTACTTCCTCCGGTTTTAGAGCTGGAGTTAAAGTCGCCGTCGGTTTCATCCACACCGACAAGCACTTTGCCGTTGCCAAATCGTTCCCAAGCGCCCCCCATAAATGTCGCGGGGTTAGCGGAAGAAGTGCTTTGATAAATTGAGCCGACAGGATAGAAGTTATCAATTCCTTCTACAACCCACGGCGTCCAATTGCCGGACCGATAATCTCTGTGACGGTACCAAACTTTATGTCCACCATAAGACGTAAAACGCTGGTTAGCTTCTTTGGTAGATAAGTTAGATATTCTGAAAGTCTCCAAAATTCCCCAACCGCTGTCTGGCGTGTCTTTATTCGTCCACGCCACTCCTCCCTCTAAAAGGTCATTAACGCTAACATTTCCAGCCCATTCGGTGCAAGACCTCAAAAAACCGTCGATGTATACATTCCCTTTGACATCAAACGCCCCGCGTTCGCGTATTTTATTAACGCCAACCCCGTTTCTGTCGTAGGAAAATACAACCGTCTCCGTTCCGACAATTGCGCTAAATTCCGTTTGCGTAAATCTATCTTCTAAGGTGCCGACAATTACCCATGATTTGTTAGCTACGTATTTTTCTTGGAGATTTGCACTTGAATTGACAAAACCAGATACAGTTGTCCAAGAACCGGAAGCCGGGCCGCTATCGACTCTATAAGCCGTAGTTCCCGCAGGCGCAACTTTAAAGGTCAGTCTCATCAAGTTTTTTTGGATCCCATTAACAGTCAACGCCGCTACCTTTGCGTTGCGCGTGATCGTTAGTGTGCTGGATTCAGCCCCCGACCTAGCGACATCAAATTTTAAGATGGGCGAGAAATACTCTAAGATGTTTACTGTTTTGTCAATTGTATTACTGGTTCTTCCTCGACTATCAATCACTCTCGCTCTGATAGTCACATTCCCTGAATAGTTCATGATTCCCAAAGCACCACCGTTTTGATTGGTTGATTGATTCTTGCCAACAATCTCGGCGTAATACCCTGTAATGGTTGAGCCATACGCTCCTGTGGCTTGCCCGAAATTGACCTTGATGTTAGACAGGATAGAGATAAAAGCTTGTTCTCCCGGAACTACATTACCAGCTGCAGCGTTGCCATCTGTTAAAGTGAAGCCGGTTAATTTAGGTTTAACATCGTCTGAAACAGTCGCGGTGAAAGTTGTTGATTTCTCACCGATTTTCTTTCCGTCGCCGTACGTCTCGATTATTAGCGTTCCTGTACCGCTTGTGGCGTTAGGAATGTCATCAGCAAAATTAAGAGGGATAGTCCATGATGTAGAGGTATCTACATTGCTTGCAATAGTTCCAGTCTTATTCCCCCAAGCATAGCGGACAGTATGCTTGAAACTAGGACTTTGACGATCGATGTTGATCGTTACTGGGTTACCAATAGTGCCTGAGCCAACACTAACTGAGCTAGACCTTGGAATAGTAGTCAGCGTGAATGAGTTACCGCCAATGTTCAAATTACCAGGAGACCAGCCACCACTACCGCTAAAGCTAGCAGACAAGCCAAAGACCTTGCTACCGTCTGCATTGTGCCCAACCGTGATAGTCTGGTCAATGAGCCACACAGTTTGATTATACGACAACACGGACGGTCTGCCCGACCAGTTCAAGCGCTGTCCGTTCAAGTCAACCCAAGCCGAACAATTATAATCAGCAAATGTTGTAGTTGTATTGAGTAATGCAAGTCTGACCCTGACTTGGCTACTATTCCCTGGTATATTTTGTGATACTTGGTCAATCCATAAACGAATACGGTAACCTCTATCATTATTTGACCAAAATTCAGCCATTAAGCACCTCCTACGTATCTAATAACATTCATATCTGGGTTGAGATGGTATTGTTCTTCTCTAAAACGCCCAATCTGGATTGTTTTAGAGAAGATACCATTTTCAATGTGGATGACCCCTTGAGAAATATACATGACTTCCACCCCTGCCGAAAACATTGAGATACGACCGTTGGGATTAAACATCATGCTAGAGCTGCCATCATTCTTACCGATTACCAACCCATCATTCGACGAGCTCATGTAGGTATCAATGAAATTCCAGCGGTCAGAAAGCTCCCCGAGATTTTTAGCAATGGTCGAAACACGCTGAGTAGCAGAGACTAGGTCTTTTTCTGCCTGAACTCTAGCCTTATCATTGGCTTTGACATAGTCTTGATATGCTTTAAGCCAGTTATCCAATGTAGCAACACTAGCTTTAGCTTCAAGCTCAGCTTGGATAATTCCTGCTTTCTCATTGAGGGCGTTAAGCTGTTCCTGTGTCAGGATTTGGTCAGCTTTTGAGTTAATATCGTCTTTGATTTCATCATAACTAGCACTCCACTTCTGAGGAGCATTGCCCTCAATCAGCATTACCTCTCCAAAAAACATAACGGCTCTTTGCCCGTTAGTAGAACCATTATTGTCAAAGCGTAGATAAGCATTATCAGCTTGACCAGAGTTAAAAGTTATTGTGATGTACTCAGCAAGGCTAGTGGAAAATCTGCGGTCTGATATGATTTTGTTAATTATCGTAAAATCAGCGTTTTCTCCTATTTTTCTTCCTAAAACATAGACATCAGACGATCTGACATTAGAGCTAGAGAAAGCATAGAAACTCAGAGAATAATCTGTATTGCGCTTTAATTCAAAGCGATTTGAACTAGATAAAACTTCATTTGTTCCTGTTGTCTCAAGTAAGAATAACCTTTTTTGGCCTTTGTAATAAAAATCATGTGTACTTATTTTGGCAGCTGTCCAAGGCGTGACCTCAGTAGGAAAAGCGCCGTTTTTTATGAGATTGTAGCTACCGTTTGTTGCGTTTCCAAAAAGAGCCGTCCACTTGTACTTAGTGTGGTCTTGACTGTCAGCCTCAGTAAAGTCTGTCAGCGTACCTAGATAGCGTTTGTCGGTGCTGTCTGAGGTGCTAAAACCGTCACGACCATCGGCTGAGTTTGCCCAAGCACGGTGAAAGTATGGTGTTCTACCGTCTGCCCCTGGCTTACCTGGAATACCTTGAGGACCGTCCTTACCGTTTAAGCCATCTGAACCTCTCCATCTCGTCCAGCGATAATCAGCAGGATTGACGCTGTCAGTTGAGTTAAAATCAACATAGACCCCTATATAGGCCTTGTCTGCGTCGGTCTGACTAAAACCACTACCCGAGACAGTATCAGCATAGGCTAGGTGAGTGTATTGGATTCTACCGTCAGCTCCTTTTGATCCAGGAATACCTTGGTCGCCCTTGACGCCCTGCAAGCCTTGGAGACCTTGCAAACCACGCTCGCCACGATCACCCTTCTCGCCTCTATCGCCCTTATCTCCCTTTGCTCCAGTTTCACCTTTATCGCCTTTAGCTCCATCCCGACCGTTGCGACCATCGTTAATGTTGACAAAGGTTAATTGAGTCCGAGCTACCTCAGTATTTTTGATGTAAGCTGCCACCGTTAAAACTTGTGTATCTGACAGTTTAGCAGCTACGACCTTGTAACTTTGGCCGGCTATCACTTCTGTCCCGAAATAAAAACGGTAAGAAACATCTGCTATTATTTGTTTCTTACCTTTTCGTAAAGTCGGACTAACTATGCTTTCGCCTTGTCCGTTCTTAAACTGCCACCCTCTATCTGTAGAGAGCTCTATTTCATATGGCTGTGCTTCTTCTGCAAGTCTGGTCATCCGTTCTTGCAGACTACTAGAGATGGCGTTCTTGAGTTTTTGAATATTAGAGAAAACAAAATTATTATTGTTCGGATTGCTAAAAGAGATAATTTGTTCTGTGATTCGAGCCTTTAAAATTAGTCCGCCTACAAAATTATTATCTTGGATCTTAACAATGTCGCCCAATTCTAAACCTAAATGTCCGGCGACCATATCCGAACGAACAGAAACCGCATAAGTTACGACTGGATAAGCGTGCTGCTTTATCCATTTCAGCATATACCCCCAGAGCGCCTCCTCAGTGCTGTACTCGGTAGCCAAATCGTTTCGTATCCACTCGTCACTAGTCAAAGAAGCGGAAGCCGGAAACATCTCGACAGATAGCGGAGCATAGATTCCTCTACTTCCTTTTCGAGTATAAAACTCTACTCGACCATCCTCATTTTTAATCTCTCGCTCGATATTTTCGATTCCGAAAGTTTTTGTTTCCTCTCCTTCTGTTTTTGTTCCAGTCGCAAATAAGACGTTGAAGAGCTGGCTTTTATCCACAGTCCGCTGAACACCTTTTAGTTCGCGTCCGTAGCGTAACTTAACATCTCCGCGTAATCTTCCAACGCCTTGATGGGTATCATCGTGCTCGTGGTAGATATTTAAAACCAACTCTTTAAAAGCTCCGTTCTTCGTCAAATTGGTTTCAAACTCAAATTCTCCTTCAAATTGACGAATGACCGAAATTAACCGAGCTAGTTTTGTTTCTTGGCCATCAAAAGTCAAAGCACGTTTTCGGTCAGACAGTTCATTTACTGCTATTCTGATCCGAGCGAAATTCAAAATTTCCATCTTCGTTAGGTACCATTCAAGCGACTGAGCTTCTTCAGATTTGAATGACAAAGCCATCTCATTTTTTAATTCCAGATTTAGGTTGTTACAAGATAGCTGAATACTGTAATCATCTTCGACGATATTCAAGACATAAAAAAGATAGTCCTTGCCCTTGTACCGAAAAGAAAAATAAGCTTGCTCATTAATCAACTTACAATAATCTTGAAACACACCATTCACAAATTTATGAACAGTAAAGTCAAATGTAGAGGTCCCTTCCGCTAAATACCTATGCCAGGTATCAGATGAAAAAGTCGGCATGTCAGGATGGCCGCGCTTGATAAAACCAACTTTGCGTAGCCGATTGTCCAAAATGTTGATTTTCAACTAAACATACCTCTCTTTCCACATGATTTCTATTTCTGGCATTTCTTTGACCCAGCTCGAAAAATGAATCTCCATCTCACTTGAACCTTTTGGAATGGAGAGAAAATCTGAACCATCGATTTCCTCTTCGCTTTTGGACATTCCATCAACCAAAATCAAGCCACTACCCATATCGATTTCTACGAGTGAACCAGGACGATATCGATTAGGCACATCTTCAATACCACTCACAAAGTCTTTGCGATAAACTATGCTATCAAGGTACATGTGAGTAACGATTGGCTTATCGCCAAAAGTACCTAAAGCGACGTGAATTTTAGCACTCTTACGCCCCTTGATTTCCGGAATGTGAAATTGAGGGTAAGAACCCCACCAGAAAACCTGTACCATATCATCGCGTCTTAGTAGATCCGACCATCCTCTTTCTGCGTTAAAAGGATTCTGGTCGTCGCGATGCGTTCCTACAAAATTCCATTGTTTCAGAACTTTATAACCACCTTTGCCATCAGAAGCTAAAAAATTGTATTCTACATCCAGACCATTAGCTCGTTTGATGGTTTCAACACCATACAAAAATTGGTCGTTAGTATCCGAAACCATAATCTTGATAAAACCAAATTGATTAGCTGCGCCTAACCAAAAAATTTGTCTCCACCAAAAATATTCATTCAAAGCCCCGCGATCACGGGCGCTATCTAAGGGGATTTCCCACGAGACTGAAGCGGCATTGTTTGGTCGTGATCCACTTCCGCGATTGCTCAAGGCAATATGAGGGCGTCCCCAAGCGTTATCAATAGCTAGCGTACCGTTTAAATTCTGACTGAGATCGTTTAAAATGGCAGAGTTTTTCTGTCCCTCGGCCAAACCTTTTACAATCCAATTGTTAGAAACATAGTCTCGAAGGATTTCTGATCTTTTATAAGATTGCTGATCCGCTTCCTCGCCGTTTCCCATTGCGAAAATGGCCGATTTGGTCACAATTCCAATATAGCCATTTTCACCTCTATGCTTTATTTTTATGATTGGGAAAGCTTCTGCCGTGCCATGATTATTTACAGTGACTTTATAAGCGGTATCGCTTATCTTGGTCACTGTTCCGTTCCTTTCGTCAGGATTGACTGTTTTCAGAGTTGTGTAACTCTTAGCTTCTGCAGTACCGGAAGGAACATCAAAGCTAATGACTCCTGTTGCTTCTGCTGGACTCGTTGATTGATTGATGGAATATGATGGGCTACCTGATGGGACAGCCCACCAAATCTTATTTGGCTCGTCGCTAAATTCTAGCGGAGCCGGCTTCGGGGAATCCACGAGGCTAGCCACTTCATTTCCGATCTCGTGGATTTTTCGCAGGCTTCCCTTGACTTTAAATTCAATAGAGATAGGTTTCGTGCCTTTCGTAGCGTAGAGAAAAACTTGTCCGTTTCGACTCGCTCCTTGATCGGCATAAACATTGTTGTAGCCTGTTCCGATATTTCGGGTGATGCTGGTAATCTCATCTACTAAATCAGTCAGGCTCTTCCCGTCATAAGTGACAGATATTGTCAATTACGTTTACCTCCCTTCTAGTGATTCCATACGGCGATTATAGCTTGTCTGAGCCTTAACCATAAACGGCGTGAGCTCCTTTGCAAAGCTCAGACCATCCACGATAAGACGATTGTCAATCGGTCTATCTTGACCAAGGACCAGTTGAGTCATTAGCTCGATAAGTGTATCTAACTTGTCAGAAAGCTTGTCAAGGGCGCTATCGTCTTCTCTACAGCCGCCTAGCGGGTCTGTTGGGTGTTCACCCACAAACTGCCCTACAATGCGTTGTAGAAGCTGCCAAGCCCTTCCTCGCTTCGCTGCATCCATTGGAATAATGTATTCTGGTTGGTTACCCTCTGCAACTTCGTAAAGTCCGTGTTTTGTAACCAACCCTCCGTTTGCGTAACCTAACGGGCCAGATACGCGAGCAAACATTCCAGGGCCACGTCCATATCTTGCGGCGGCATAAGCGATACCTGCAAGCAAGTTGTCATAACCGTTGAAAATGTCATTATGCCCGGGGAATTTATACGCGTTAAACGTTGGCTCGATCGTCTGTACCAAACCTTTTGACGGAATCCCTGCCGCTGCATTGCTGTCCCAATTGTTCACTGCTCTAGGGTCCCCGTTTGATTCACGCTGAATAACGCGCATCCATGCGTTGACTTGTGAGTCACTCGCTTCAAAGCCGTTTTTCTTTAAGGCTCTAATGACTGTATTTCTCCAACGCTCAACACCGGTACCGCCACCAGTTGGGCCTGCTCCGTCTTCAGATTGCGGTGCGAGGAATTTCTTGATCCAATCAAACATACCACCGACTTGTTTTTTGATGTGTTTTTGCAGCGGGTTATTAGCTTCGGATAGCGCCGGTGTATTGCTATCTCCACCTCTAACACCAAAGTCAAGGAAAGTAGTGACTCCCGAGATTGGCCGACCGGAATAAGTATGGTAATTACCGTCTCCCAGCCAGTTATATTCTTCGCCGCTGATGGTCCCACCAGACACACCGCTGACCATGGCTACGTGGTTCCCAAATTGAGAACCAGGGCCATAAACGGCAACCATGCCCGGCCGTGGATTGTTTGTATGCGGAACTCTAGCGTTTACCCAGTCAGAACCATTCCCCAAAAACGAGAATTTTGAAGCGGGAACGCCTAAATTGTTCAAGCGATTGGCCACAAAAGACACACATTCGCGAATAAAATAACCCCAAGGGTCTGCTATAGCATCTTTAGCCATAGCGCGCCACTTAGGATTATAGTCGTCACCCATATTGCCCGCGACCCCGCCTTCGTCAGAAGCGCTCTTGGCCATGCCCCAAAGTTCTTTCCACCAAGTTCCGGCACCATCGGTAGCTCTCTTGAAAAGCACTCCTCCAAAATTATCAAACATCCCTTTCATTCCTTTTGAGGAGGGATTGAATTTATCTTTTAGAGTGCCTGATGGATCAGTTACTGCTTTTCCGATGAAATCGAGCATTTTCGTGAATTTCTCGATACCATCTTTCAAGCCGTCCCAGAGATTGCCCGTTACTTTTGCAACGTTTCCACCAAAGCTAGTAATACCATTCCAGATATTCTGGAAGAAGCCGGTACCTTTAGCGAAGGCTTGTTGGCTCACACCCATTAGCCAAGCAGTTTCAGAAGCGTTTAGCACTTCTGCTCCTGCTGGTAATAGCATCTTGGTATTGCGTCCAGGGACAAGGAAATTACTGCCATTTGGCATGATAACCATTTCTTGATTTCCTGTCTCCGGACTGTCATTACCGTCGTTTAGCGTAGCAAGTACTGGTTTTGTAATAGGATTGCGATGTTGACTAAAGAAACCAGTACCGCTCGCGAACTTGACTTCTGGAATTTTACCGATTGTTTCTTTCGGTCCACCAAAATCATGAATAAGACTGTTTATGCCGTCGATTCCCGCATTAGGTATTTTGATGACAGCATTTATGCCGTTTTGAGCTAGCTTCTTCATGCCATCCCACAGTTTACCGAAGCCTTCAGAAATGCCATCCCAAGTCTTTTGAAACGACTTTCCGATATCGCCTAAAGTATCGACAATGAGCGTTTTGGCATTCTTGCCAAATTTCTCTTCTGTGGATTTGTTGATTTTGTTCCAAGTGTCGCTTATGAAATCATTGGCTTTTGACCAAGTCTTATTCCACGCTTTGCTGATACCCTCTGAAGTTTTGCCGATAAAATTCGATACTTTTTTATATTTTTCGGAAACCTCTTTTTTTATGCCATCAAATGTTTTGCTTACAAATTTTCCGATAGCGCCGAAAAATTTCTTAAATCCGTCATGAAGTTTCTTCGCTGCTCCGACAAGTCCCTTGATGAAATTTCTAAAAGGTTTGCTGTGTTTGTACATTAAAGCAAACCCTAGCACGAAAGGATTTGCAAAGATAAGAACCTTAGCAATATTCTTCCCGAACTCTACTACTCCTTTGACAATACCACCTAGGAATTTGCCGATGGCTCCAACGCCGTCGCCTATAGCTTTAACGACTTTGCCAAAACCTTTTCCAAAATCTGAAAAGAACTTACCAACTTTTTTGAACGCTCCACCGAAGAACTTCCCGAATCCTTTGAAAAAATCTGCACAAGCTTTGATAATGCCGTCCACGAAGTCACGGAATGGTTTTGCGTGTTTGTATAAAGCAATAAAGCCAATAACAACTCCAGCAACGGCGGTAGCAATTAAACCTGCAGGGCTTGCAGCTATTGTGTTGAAACCGATAGCGACTGCTTTCGCGAAGCCTGTAATAGCACCGGCTGCGGCTGTTATCCCTGATACAATTTTAGAGCCAATAAAATAAGCCATAAAAGCTGTTCCTGTAGCCTTAATAGCGTCCTTGTGCTTGCTGATTTCCTGCAAGCCATCCGCAACTCCTTTGATAGGTTTTCCAGACTTATCTGCACTGCCGTATAGCTCCTTGAATACTTCTGCGATAAAACCAACCGTGTCTTTTACCACATCCCAAGCGCCTTCAGCAAATGGTTTGGCGATTTCCCAGATAGCGACTGCACCTTTTTTGGTTTCCTCGAAAAATTCCTTGATAGCTGGTGCATTGTCTGCTATGGTCTGAGCGCTTTTTTCGACAAATTTAGTGATGGATTCCATGATTTTATCCATGAACTCCCCTTTGTCCCCAAAATCAAAGACCTTCTTAAAAGCTTCGACAATCACATCAAGCCCCTTCGAAGCAGACTGCCCCAATTTATTGAACTGTTCAGCGGTTTTGTCGCTTGCCACCCATTCAGACGCCGCCTTCAAAATCGGGTTTTTCATATCTAAGAATGGTTTTTCAAAAGCAGCGACAAGCGCAGGCCCACGACCTTTAATTGTTCGTTCTAGACCTTCAGTAGTATTTGCAAAGTTAGCCGTTGCATCCTTGTACTTCTCGCCCATTCTTGTTAAGGCTTGGTTAGCAATGTCAGAAGTAATTTCTCCGTTCTTTTGCATTTCTGCGAAAGTAGCATTGGTAATTTCGGCTCCACCGCGCATTTCAGAGACAATGCTAATCATCTCTTTCTTCAAAGTCGGGAACGCATTCATGAATGACAACATGTCTTGGGCTTGTACCTTCCCATTCCCAAGCATTTGCCCCCATTGTGTTGCAAAGTTCTGAATAGCTGCATCTTCAACGCCGAAAGCATCTTGCAGAGTCAAGATAGTTTTCGTTAGCTCCCGCGTCTTATCCGCATTCTCTGTTACTGCATAGAGCTTTTTGTTGAGCTCATCTACCATACGAGCGCTATTAGATGCCGCTTGCGCCATTTCGTTCGTCATATCTACCATGACCTTGCCCTGCTCTGCAGATCCAGTTAGCGTGTTCCACGAAGCAGTCATGGTTTGTTGATAGCGGATATATTCCGACCCAGATTTTAGCAAGTCTGAAAAAGTGTTTTTTATAAAATTCAGGCCATTCATAAAAGCAGCAGAGATAACATTTGCGGAGAATACTTGTTTAAAGATATTTCCAGCGCCTTCTGCCTTGTCTCTGGTACTCTCTGTTTCTTTCCCTACTTCCTGAATTTTGGCTCTCACTTTTTCCAAAAAAGAAGGGTTCGCCTTTTTTAACTCATCGTTGAGCTTTTCTTGCTCACTCTTAGCTTTTGCTAATGCTGTGGCTGTTTCGTTGAGTCTTTGCTGCTGAATTTGGTAGGCGCGGCTGCTTGTATCGCCAGAGCGAGCCATTTGCTGCAACGCCTTTTCTTGTAGCTCATACTGCTTAGTAAGGTTCTTGACAGAGGCTTGATTGCTCTCAATCCTAGCCCGCAAAGCCTCGCTGGTCTTGCCCTCTGCTTGCAATCTCTCGACTCGGCTCTTTGACAACTCATTGGCTTCGCGATAAGTGCGCTGAAGGTCTGCCAGCCCAGACTTGTAGTAGTCCATAGAACCTTTGGCTTTTTCCTGTTGGGCCTGCATGCTTGCTAAGCGTGTTGTCGCTTGGTCAATTTGTTGCTGGTACTTAAGATACTGCTCCGCTGTCTCTTGAGTATTCCCTTTTAGATCAGATTGCTTCTGCTTAAGTGCGTCAATCTTGGATTGTTGCGCTTGGATTGCATCGCCCAGACCTTTGTATTTAGCTTCTGCTGCCTGGGTGTAATTCCCTACAGCCTTCAATTGTGCCTCCTGCGCTTTCCAAGCACTAGTGGCGGAGTTCACCACTCCCGTTAAGTTTCGTAAGCTCTGGGACGCTCTTAGCGTGTCTAGAGCTATCTCGGTTGACATTGTGGCCTGTACTTTTACCAAATCGTATTACCTCCTTCCCGTTAAGAATGACATAGGGTCTACTGCCCTATCTTGTTGTTCTTTGGCCGCCATGATCTCGCCCAAACGGTAGTAATCCGCTTCCTCATATTCGGCTATGGTCCAGCCAAAATTAATCAAAGCTTGCTTCTCTGCAAGATCTAGGTCCTCTATGATGTTCTCTAGCTCATAGATGCGCTCACCCCAACTTATTCTTTTGGGTCAGATTCGCTGCTCGCTTCAATTTCCTTGATTTGTTTGTCACTCAAGCCCATGAGCCGAGCTGACAGGTAGTTTGCGATTTCCTGTGTACGTTGCATTTCCAAATTATCAAGTATTTCGACTTGTTCATCTGTCAATCCTAGCACTTCCTGAAGGTAGACCAGCACCGCTTCGATAGCTTCAATATTGACAGCCATGACTGTTGTCATGTCGTCCTCTGATTGCTTGTCTGCGATTTTGGCCATTTCAAGTTGAAACTGATTCATCTTGCGGATGTTCTTGTTACTTGTTAGGACAGTGAAGGTCTTTTTACCTAATTCTGGGATTTTAATATTTTTAATTTCCATATTGTTTTTTACCTCTTTTTGCAAAATAAAAGCTAGACAGCTCTAACACTGCCTAGCCTAAAAATTGAATTATCCGCCAGGAACTGGTGACACGCCGCCAGCTTGCGCTGTGTATCCGCCAAAGACTTCTTTCATCATGTTAGCCTTATCAAAAGAACTGTCCCCTGAATAGTAAATCTTGTGCGGTTCGTCACCAAATGCCTGAGTAGTTAATGCGTTATAGGTCATGTTATCATCTGACCGAGTTTGCGCACTGTCAGTATCTGTACCTACGTTTTGAGAAGTTTCTTGGAAGATACCATCACCAAATCCGAAGAATACAGAATGCTTGCGATCCAATGTTTCGCTCTCAATCAATACTGCAACGTGCGGTTTGTGC
This sequence comes from Streptococcus cristatus, assembly GCA_905372795.1. Lineage (GTDB taxonomy): Bacteria > Bacillota > Bacilli > Lactobacillales > Streptococcaceae > Streptococcus > Streptococcus cristatus_J. The sequence continues at coordinate 12,345 of CAJPQE010000002.1, forward strand.
CCTTGATAAACATATCCTCCCTTGCCATCGGATTTGTAACCTTTAAGCTTTTGCTTGAGGTCAAAGGCAAGATTGTTGAAGTCAAAGGCAACTTGTGGCGCTCCTGGAGCTGTGTAAACATCTTGAACCTTGTTATTTCCTGGTACTTTAGTAACAGAACCCTCAAGGTTGGTAATATTAGCTGTCTTAGTACCAAACATAGTATCATCTACTTCAATGATTCCTGAAGCAGATAGCCCTTCGGCGCCTTTCAGCAATTTTTGGTTTTCGTCAACAAGTGCCAACGTAACCATTTTTAAACCTACAATAGCCATGTATTAGTTTTCTCCTTGTGTTAAAATCTTTGTTTGTTCTGCATAAATGACAGAAGTCATCTGCAGCGTGTCCGGGTCTACCGTGCGACCACGAATGTCTAAAATTGACCAGTGATTTGATTTGAGCAGCTTCATTAGTCGAACTTCAAAATTGTCAATATCAAAATCAATGTCCAATTTATAAAAAATCTGAATTTCTACCTGCCTTCTAACAAGATGAAATGTATTGTTTCCGCTTAAACCGAGTTCAGAGTTCGCATCAGTGACTAGGGCGATTGTTTCGTCTACATTGTCTAGTTCCTCTTTAGGAAGATTGCTAGTGTAAACACGCTGTACTTCGCTCAATTGTGATTCGTCTAATAGTTTTTTCATTTCCAAAGTTGCGAGCATACACTACCTCCGCTTCCTAATTAGTTTGTCGTACTCTGTTTTTTCGGCTGCTAGAACCTCCTCAAGCACTTTTTTTGATTGCTGAATTTCTGTCACAAAGTGGCTGCCTGCCATTTTCTTTGTTCCGTCATTTAGCCAGCGAGCAATTGTAGCATTCATGCCATCGCTCCACCCCACAGTAGAAACCCCTGTCTTCCGCCCATCTGCGTTAGACATCTGTGTTTCTAATCCGTCGGCCAAGTGGCCGCGCTTAGGGTTATAGCGCTTTGTGTCATAGTGCTTGTTGCGAGTCGCTTCTTCTAGCCGTTCCTGAAACACTTTAGCTCCTGCCTGTGTGATTTTTGATTGTTCTGTGGGTGTTAGGTCAGTTATTCGCTGGACATCTCTTAGCCAGCCTTGCAAAGCTTCATCCAGTCCAACCATATCAACCTACTTTCTTTCTCAATCTCAAAGTCAGAAAATCATATTTACCAAAACCGGGTGTGTCATCTGGAGCGATTGTGACAATGTCATAAGTCAAACCGTTGATAGCAACCTGAAGCTTACTATGCACTCTCGCGCTGTGCCTGATACAAATAATCACCGTATCTGCTAGACCGCTTTGAGTAGCAAGATAAGTCTGATTTTGCGTTCGCTTAACCGCTCTGTAATGCAGTTGGAAAAGCTCAGTTAGTTTTGGAATGTTGATTCCAGCGGAGTTAGGAGCGGATTTCATCTCTCCAAAAACAGCAATCTTGCTGAATTCAGATGGTAAATATCTCTTAGTCATCCTCCCCCTCCTGGTACAAGTCGTACATCCCTCTTAACTGCCCGATAATGGCATTGGAAGTCAGATTAACAGGATAAGTCTGCGCATCCGCAAGGCTCAAACGATAGGTGTAGTATGAGCCCGCTATTGCGATAACTGCCACATCCATCATTGACGCGACAATTTCTCGAGTATAAAATTCTCCTGACTTGTCCTCGCCTACCGCTGTCTTGATTGAGTGTTCAGCTGCCGTCAAATAGCCTTGGACGAGGTCGTTATCTTCAACCTCGTCAAGGTTCATCGCTTTCTTAAATCGTTCGAGCGTTACTGCCATACGTTAGTTACCCCGCGGCTTCAGCTTTCGCGTTATCAGCGATTATCTTGAATGATGCAGCAACAAGAGCGCCGCTATCCACAACTTGAACATCAAAGCGGTCAATCACACGTAGCTTGGTTTGATTGCGATAGAATGCGTTTCCTGCCTCTGTAGAGGTAGCTAGTGCCATGTTTTCGCGGTCAAACAACGTTGCATACGCCTTGTAGTCTCCAAAGTACAGCGGATGAGTGCTTGATGCTGCATCAGCAAGACGTGCATCCTCAACCTCAATCACTGGCTTGCCTTCAATCAGATAAGTATCAGGCTTAGTGACATCTCTTTGCAAGAGGTAGTTTCCATCTGCGTCTTTGATTTTTGCCAAGACTTTGATACCTGATGTATTAGTCACCCATGCTGCGTTAGCGCGAAGAGCTGGATCAATTGAGTAGAAAACATCCTTGATGTCGTCAAACTTGGCAACAGTTGGTTTAGCTGGCGCTTTTCCGAACGCTTCCAAGATAGCAGCGTTACGAGTAACAACTACTTTCTTAGCAACTTCGTTTGTCAGCCAAGCCAGGATATTTTCAGCTGTGTCGGCAAGCAAGCTATTTGTAACAGTCAAAATGCCTGCATATTCAGCAATCACATAGCGGACAATTGATAACTTAGGACCTTCAAGGTCTGGGATGTTGGTATCTTCGTCATCCAGCTTAATTAGCGGTGTAACAGTTGAGATAGAGTTTACATTTCGAGAACCTTGTTTTACTGACGTAGTTTCTACAGTTACCAAGTTCTGGAAATTGAAGAATTGACGCGTAAGCTCCATGATAGCTGTGCGGATATCTTTAGGGATGGTCAGACCGCCATTTCCTGCTGCGTCATCTTCCTTGGAAGACACAAGGCCGGTAGTTGCTGGGCTCGAAGCATTCACAAATGGTTTGCCTTCAATCATGTTTTTGAAGTTTGTAACAAATGCATCCTTGAGCTCTAGCTCTTCCTTGTTAAGAGGTTTGATATCCTCTTTCTCCATTGCCGCGACTTGAGCCGCCCGAGCTTCTACGAGTTGATCTTTCAAGGCATCGCGGCGTACCTTCGCGGTATCGCGCTGATTCTTCAAAGCTTCAAAAGCTTCAGCTGTGAAACTTTCATCGTTCAGAGCGTTGTTGATTTGCTCGTTTAGATCTTCGACCTTGTGCCCGGCTTCAATCCAAAGTTCGTTGAGTTCGTTTACTGTTTTTGGCATTAGTTTCCTCCTTATTTGCCTAACAAAATAGCCAGCTTCTGTTCTCGTAATGAGTTCTTGGGCTGACTGGGTCCTGTATTATTTTTTTGTTTTGCAATCAAATTTCTAAATTTATTGATTGCCGCCTTACTCGGCAAGTTGCCGAGTAGTGCATTTTCAAAAGTTGGTTCTTCGTCCGCGTCGTTAAACATGATTTCGTCTGCAAAGCCTTTATCAACTGCTGCTTTTGCGTTCATCCAAGTTTCCGTTGACATAAGCTGTAAAATATCCGTTTGGTTCATGCCTGTTTTAAGTTCATAAGCCATAGCAATCGATTCGTCAATGCTATTTAGTACGTCTGATTCGTGACCTAGGTCATCAGCATTGCCATACGCGACAACAGACGCTTTGTGGATCATCATTTGACTCGTCGGCGACATTCTGACTATATTCCCAGCCATCGCTATAACGGACGCAGCGCTGGCAGCTAAACCTTGCACATTTACTACAATGTTTTTCTTGCTGTCTTTTAACATAGTGTAGATTTCACTGGCCGCGAAGACATCGCCACCATTTGACGCAATGTTTAGCGTGATTTCGTCGTCTTCGTTGCTTGCAATAGCTTGCTGGACCTTATCAGGATATGTGCTAGATATGCCAAACCACTCATAAAACTCCCCAACATCATTTGAAACAATATTCCCTTTAATGTCAATAATTCCCATCTGCTCCCCTCACCCCCTTTCTATTCCTGTGATTCATTTACACGGTCCTTCCTTGTCGTATTTGGATTTTCAGGCTCTGGCAATTCCTGAGAAACAATTCCTGCACTCTGCAATAACGACAAACCTTGATTTTGGGCGACAACTCCAGCTTTGACCAGATTCGATATAGCTGCCATGTAAGATGTACCCAGAACGTCAATAGCAGGCCGTATATCGTAGTCTAGTTCAGTTCCTAGTTTATAAGTCATCTCGCTAATAACAGGTCGCAGATAGCGAGCCATTGCGTTAGCGTAGACATTGCTAATTTGTTCAACAGATGACTGTTGATCTCCTTGCCCGCCCAGATAGCTATCTGGGATACCGTAAACTTTGGCAAATTGCTTACTAGTCCAGTCTGCCTGAGATAGTAGTTGGGCCACATTAGATTTGATTTCTAGTGGAGTGAACTCCTCCAGGTCATCAAGCACCAACGGGCCGCCTGTCATCTGTTGCATGACCGATCTTGACCGAGCCATCTTAGTCTTGTTATCAAGTAGTCCACCATTCTTAATTTTCAATACACCATTCATTTTCAATGAATTTTTCAGCGAGTTGAAAGTTAGGTCGTCTGATGCTTTTTTGATTCTTAGCTCTCGGCCGAGCGCCAAAAGTGGACTAACCCCAGTCCGGCCACCGTCCGTAGAAACAAGTCTGAAATGCAACACATCGCCTTGCGGAACTTGCAAGAGTGGTCTTATTCTCGGATCTGTAAAAGTAATGTTGTAATAAGTGCCGTTTTCGTATTCGTAGTAATTCATGTGAACCTGTGACGGTTTTAGGAACTCCCATTTTACGTCTCGGCCGTTCTCGTTGCGCCAGCGGTAAGCAAAGGCCTCTCCTGCCAACAACAATTGAGCGTATAACGACTGATAGAAACCGTGACGACTGGCATTTGTGCTTGGATTGTCTATAATTCCTTGCCAGCGTTTTTGACTAGCAGTTAATTTGACAGTTGCAAGGTCGCTCGATAGCTGACTGATGATAGCGTATAGATCTGAATTCTGCAAAGCAGACTGAGCAGATATCCACTCACCACCATTCAAGGAAGCGCTCAAGAAATCTTGGCCATCAGCAGCAAACACTCTGTCGGAACTACTGTTATCTACCGACTTGCTTTCTGCTATATTCATAAAATTTGGCGGTTTAAACAATGGCATGTTTTTACCTCACCCCCTTTCTATTCCTGTTGCCGCGCTTGTATAATTTCTGATACAAAACCGGCCAAGATGAAAGTGATTGTCAGGCTGATCCCGAATGCTAACCACCCGACTCGATACATTGTCAGATTGATTGTCATTGCTGCAGCTAAAAACATCAAAACATCAAAAAAAGCCCAAATTAGGCTAAAAAAAGTTTTAAAAATCGTCATAATTATAAAAATTCTTCCTCCAAAAGCCCACTTTCCGGGTTATTAAGCCAATCTAGAACCGCTTGCTGGCTCATATGTTCGACTTGATAGGTTTTGTCATTTGCAATCCCATAATCTTCGTAATGATACATAGCTTGATAGCAAGCGTCTATAATCGCATCCACTACATCGACTTTTAGAGTCGATTTCATCTTGTCAACCTGTATGCCGATGTTATCCTGCTTAATGACAGCATTTATCAGCGCCTTTTCCATGATGACATCATTTAAGCGGGTTACAGAGCCCTCTACAAAGATCTTTTGCAGGAACTTTGTAGGGTCTTTTAGCTCGCTTGTCCGCTGCCGAATAGGCATGAGCGGGTAGCTGGTGTTAAGCTCCAGAGCTTTGATAACCTTAGTCACGCCCATTGCATCATAACCAAAGAAAATCACATCTAGGTTATTATCCTCGATGTAGTTCACCAACCAATCATAGACTTGGTCGTCGTTGATTAGGCCCTGCGGGTGGCTGGTAATCGTGCAGTAGCCCTGTTTCTCTTGTTCTCGGTAGTTGATGCCGTCCTGCTTCTCCTTAGCCTCTATACTGCCGGCCTGATTCCAAGGAATGAATGAATGCTGCTCTAAATGCCAGCGTTCTTCTCCTTCGTATGGATAGACAAAAGCTATAGAAGTGTTATCTGATGACATAGAGTAGTCAACCCCGACATATACGCGCCGGCCAAACCTTGGAAAGTCGTCTATAACGGCTTTCTCTATATCCTCAAGAGCAAGGAAGCTGTTGCTGTCTGCGTTCAGCCAGCAATTCATGTTCTTCACTTGGAAGTCTGCCAGCTTTCCCATGAGCATCTTTTTATCGCGCTCAGAGATAAGTCCTCTAAGCAGCTTCTCGCGCTTGTCAGCAAGGTTTAGAAGTGGGTTGCTCTTAGCCCATATCTCGGGCTGAAAAGTCTCTTCTAGGCTGTCCTGTGCCCACACAAGGCAAAGCTGGTCATCACTTGCCCGGTCAAAGTCTCGTTCCATAACCTCTATTAGTTTTTTCTGCTCCTTGTGAAAAGGGACGTCTGGGACTGTGTAGGACGTGGATATTTCCACGAAGCGAGCGCCTGGGGTGTTGATCTGGCCGGATGTGATTTTAGAAATTCCATCATCTCGGGTCAACTCCCCGACCTCGTCAGCAATGGCAAGCAGAAAGTGATTTGAGTCAAACTTGCCAGACTCAAAAGATATGGTCTTAATGATATTGTTATCATTAGCAGCCTTTATTTCTCGTGAGTATAGCTGCAGGTCTATCTCAGCCGCCAGAGACTTAAACGGCTCCTGTTCGATTATTTTGGCCATCATAGACTTTACATAGCCAAATAGCTTCATAGTCTGGTCAAAGTTGATAGAGCTGATCAGAAAGTCCTGGTTTGAGAGTCCCAAAGCCTCAATCAGGAAAGCGTGACATTTTAAAATACCGGCCAGCATGGTCTTTCCTTGGGCTCGGGCGATAGATAGGACTATATTTTTAAATCGTGGCAGGTCGTCCAGTGATCGCCAGCCCTCGATTTGGCTAAAGATAAACTTTTGCCAATCCATTAACTCCAGCGGCTGGCTCAAATCGTCAATGTTAGGTACTAAGCTAGCGAACTTGAGAAAGTTCTTGAAATGCGGCAGCGAATAATAGTAAGGGAATTCGTCCCTGCCTTGTCGTTGCAAATCTCTTAGATGTCTGAAACAGGCTAACTGGATAATATATCCGGAAATTATCTTGCCGTCCAGCACATCAAAAGCATATCGTGTGCCTGGATCTGTGTACTTCTTGCGGATTTCTGAAAAATCTAGCTTTCGGTACCACTCCAGGACATTTTTTTTCTTCGTCAAGTCTATCTTGAGTTCGCTCACCGCCTCACCTCCTTGAGGTCCCATTTAAAATGAGACCTTTTTATTTTCCTAAAAACTCTTTCAACATTTCTGCTGTAGAAACTTTCTCTGTGTCTGCGTTAGCCACTGCCAGCAGATCCTGCCTTGCTTTTGGTGATAGCCCCAACTGTCCGCCAATAGCAGATAATTGAACACTAGCGTTGCGCATGATATCTGTTGCAGGATTCTTTTTATAGCCGATAAAATCCTGGCCAATCGCCTCTCCGGCCGCGTTCTGAATTGTTTTATAAATTGGGGTCTGGATTTGATTTTCTTTGACATCATCATACGCATTTCTGTATATTTCGTAATTGGTGCAATACATTTCTATTAGATGAGCATCTATCCGCTCGACCTTGTTTGTGCTTTCTAAAAAAGGTACGATTTTGCGCCAACACTCCTTCGCCAACACCCCAAAATAAGCAGGCGGATCCTTCGACAAACGCCCGCCATTCTGCTGATAGAAGGGTTTTCTCGCCATTTGATTTCTGCCTCCTTTTTTTGGCTACCCCCCCTACCTAAAAATTTGAAAAAATGGCGCGTGATGTAAGACGAGAGTTTGTTGCGGCTCTCTTATCCACCACATAGGGGCGGGGGGGTTATTGTGGTTTGTTAATTAAATTTGCGATCAGCCGGACGTCAGAAATTTGCCTGACCCCGACTTTTAAAGTATTTTCTTGTCCTGTGCCGTAATATTCGCGCTCCCAAATTGTTTTTAACCTATGACAATTTTGGCAAGATGTGGCCAGATTCGGAAGCTCTGCTTTTAGGTCCGGATTGACCTCGATTGGAACAACGTGGTCAGCAGTCTTGCTATTGGCCGTGACCCTGCCTCTCGCTAGGCAGTAGAGACAGATATAATTATCTCTTATCAGACATCTATACCTCAAGTTAGACCAAATCTTAGAACGATAAAAGCTATACTGTTCTTTCTTCTCTTCGCTTCGATTGCGCGTGTACTTGTTATATCTAGAACGACTGTATCGCTCTCTCTGTTCTCTTATTTTCGGCTCGTGCTGTCTGTGTATATCACAGCATAGAGCTGGCTTAACAGTCAGAGTATGGCAGTCAGGATATTTACAGCGTTGTACTCGTGGCATTGCCGCCCCTCCTTTTTTGATAACAAAAAAGACGCAACTGTGCGCCTTTTTCTAGGAGTCCTCATGAAAATCGTTTCGTTTTCACTTTTTCGACAATACCATAATAACACTTTAGGAATTCCAAAGAGTTCCATTAGTTCCATTTTTTTTAGAAAGTTTTTTTAAAGCACTATCTCTGGCCCTGTGTATCGTCCCGCGTCCGCATCGTAATCGGACTTGAATCTCATTCCACGAAAGCCCATCAATATACAGCAGCCGCATGATAATATTTTCAACTGGATCCTCCAGCGATTCAATCGCTTGTACCAACTCATCCCGCTCCTGATAAAGTTCTTGAATTTCGCGATACAGCTGTTCTGACTTATCAATAATCAACACATTCAATTCTTCAGATCGATTAGACGGGCTTTCTGCTTTCGGCATATTGTCGAATTGCTGCCCTCGTAAAATGCCAGACTTCAAGCTGATAATTTCCTGATGTTTTGACTTTGCTTTAATATCTATGTACTGCAGGGCTTTTAATCGTTGTTTGATATTTATCGTCAATCATCCACCTCCTCAACTTTTATGCCTGGGCAATCAAACACCCAGCTAAAGCCTGCCTCTTCTAGCTCTTTGCGGGTGTGAGTTCGCCCTTCGACGATGGTCCCAAGCGTATCAATCCAAATCCAGCTATCGTCATGTTTGATACGGGTCAAAACGCCTCCAGTCGAAGAAACATTAGGCATTACAACCTTATACCGCTTTTCTTTCTCAACCTCGTAGCCGTCAAGCCAAGCACGAGCGAACAAATTTTGATTATCTAACGCCCACCTAGTGCATTTATAAACCTTTCCCTTGAAAGTCCCAGCAAGTCCTATTCCGTGCTCTGATACAGGGTCAAACGCGCCAGTAATTGTTAAATGATTTTCTTTGCAATAATCAATCCATTCCGCCACCATCTGCGGAATTTTGACTTTTTCTGGTTCGTCTAGTTGTTCAAAGATTTCCTTGATATCTTCCCAATAGACCGCGTAGCCTTGAAAATTCCCGATAATTGTTCTCCGTGCTTTAAATTTCTCAATCAATTCCTGTTTCTTCATCTTTTTTCTACCTCCAACTCTTCAATCAACCAATCCAGATTCTTACGAGCCTTCTTCAGATCTTCAAGCCCATTCTTCTTTTGGAAGCGCAGCTGATATTTCAAAGCATTGCCAAGATAAAAGCCTTTTAGCTGTTCTGCTGTCATAAAGTTCCTGAGTACATCAATTGACTCCATGCCATAATTCCCCTGATAATGTTTTGGGTTGTTTACACTATCATATAACTCTGTCATTATTTTATCACCCAGCTTTTTCCAAGTTTTTTATCTGTACTAAACTCACACGTAACCATTAACTTCCTGTTCCTCCTGCTTGTTTCTCTAGCCAGTTGAAGAGCAAACCAAACTGCTCCGTCACCAGCGCGTCATCATTGTATTGTTTGCAAATTTCCCCGATTGACGATACTACCCAGAGCCAGTAGGCATCCGAACCAAAACCGACCTCTTGGCTCTTTTGATTGCTGCGCGCCATCCATTCTGGGATGACTCTGCTGAAGAAATCAATATAATTGATTTTCATGGCAATTCCTCAATCTTGATATAGATCCCGACTGTGTCTGCCCAGAACTTTTCTGCTATCTCGCTTGCTACTTGCGCATCATCCTGCCAGTAGCCAAGTTTCGTCATGCAATCTTTAAGCAACTTCTGGAGATTGTCTGTATCTGGCTTTGTGGTCTTGTACTGGCCGTCGTAGCTTTTTTTGATACGAGGGAAGCACCACTTGACTGTCAGCCGAATTGCTCCTTTAAATTCATCAGGAGGCACATGCTGCGCGAGCAAGCTTTCAAATTTCGCTCTGGCATTTTTCAAGTCAGCTGGCTCATAAAAGATCGGCTTTCCAAATTGCGCGTTTACCTTTTTTTGTTGGTGAGTCGTAGTTGGTATATTTTTCATTGGTAAAAAGAATTCAATAGACATCTTTATAAATGCACTCCCTTTCTTTTTTAAATTTCGCTTTTAGTCCATGACCCTTGTATATGACAGGGTGCGTTTTAAGCAACCCTGTCTATACAGGTATGGACATGATGGACGACAGGACATTATCTATATATATAATATATAGTTGCTTGTCGTTCGACACGACCACGATTTTATGGTCTTGTCTGTCCTTTTTGTGACAAAGACACAACCATAATTTATGGTGTAGTCGTTATTAGGACACGACCAGAATTTTACGGTTCTGTCGCGTTTTCTTTATTTAAAATAGTGAGCGTATTTTTATCAAGCCAATATTTTTTTGATGTTTTTAACCGTCTTTCGACAGTTTTTATAGACACTCCTAAATATTCAGCTACGTCTTCTTTTGAGGGTGGCTCGCCAAAATTTGCATTTTCGATAGCTTCGTCAAACTCTTTCAGCTTTTGCTTTTTATCTTCCTTTGCATTCTTTTTGCGAGTTTCTTTAGCTTTCATCCACCCTGGCTTATCATCGTCCAGCTTAATATCCGCCAACACGCCTGATTCATCAAGTGCATGCACTGGATAGCTGAACCACATATTGACTGGCTTGAACTTAGCAAACTCTCGAAGCGTGCCCTCGACGCGCCATGCAGTCGCTATCTGGATTCTATTGCGAGCTTCTTCGAGCTTGTCTACATACGGAGCCCGAGCCATGACATCAGGAATACCTTTCTCAAAGTGTGTCCGCATCTGCGCAGGGCTCAGAAGGTCATCTAGTCCGACATGTTGTTGGTAATAAGCATTATTCCGCTCTTGCAAAGCCTGCTTGTAAACTTCGCACACTGCTTGGTTCAGCCTCTGAGTAAGTAATTCCTCTGACACTTCCAGCTCTACTAAGTCGATAAGCGCGTCAGGATCCCGAGCGAATACACCGGAACCACTAGCGCGGTCCATGGACTTCTTGCCACCTTGTGAGCCCTTTGAGTGGTGATGGCAGTAGATAACACTAGACCCTAGCTCTGTCGCTACCTTATCAAATTGATTGGTAAAGTGGGCCATCTGGTCCGCACTATTCTCGTCACCCGTCAGGACTTTATAAATTGGGTCGATGATGACTGCAATATAATTCTTCTTCAAAGCCCTGCGGATGAGCTTAGGTGCTAACTTGTCCATCGGCACGGTCTTTCCACGGAGGTTCCAGATATCGATGTTCTGGATGTTCTTTGGTGGCAATCCCATAGCCTGATAGACATCACGGAAGCGATGCAAGGCAGACGGACGGTCTAGCTCCAGATTGACGTAGAGGACACGACCTTGCGTACAATCCCAACCAAGCCATTTCTTACCTTCTGCGATAGCGATAGACATTTCTATCAGTGCGAATGACTTACCAGCTTTAGAAGGACCAGCAATCAGCATCTTATGGCCTTGGCGAAGGACGCCTTTAATCAGCTCAGGCGCCAATTCTGGCAAGTTATCCCAGCTGTCGGCCAATCCTTCAGGATCAGGTAAATCATCGTTCAAGTCTTCGATGTACTGATACCATTCGTCCCAATCAGCCTTACCGATGTTGGTATCTACTAGGAATTGCTTCTGTCCGTTTCGGACGAACCCCGGCATGCGTGATAGTCTGCTTGGATTTCGGTTTTGGGTATCAACTACGATACCGTTTTTCTGGCAAACCTTGTAAAGATAATCAACCCGCTTGCGATATTCATCGTAATTGCCAGCATCTACTTTCACGATAGCGTGTAGCGACTTGTTCCCACTATGAACTAAGGCTGCAATCGGCAATTCCAACTCTTTGTAGATTGCATTTTGCTTATCAATCGGCATGCTGTCCGATTCCACCAGCGCATAGCGAAAATCTGTCACATTTTCGTTTTTAGCGCCCTTGCCATCCATTGGGTTGAAACGAACCCATGCGCCAGCTTCTTCGTGGTAGTCACCTAGCACTGCACCGATATCGCCATTGCACTTACTAAGAGCTTCAATCAATTGCCCGGCAGTTCGGTCATAGGCTCCTTTAGTCGGTAGCCACTTGATGATCTCGCCTGTTTCATCATCAGTCTTTGGATAACACTCAGTCACATAGCCGACATTTTCGCTAGCTTCGAAAAGCGTTTCAAGGTATTTGATGATTTCCTGTACCGGATTCCAAATGGTCGGCTCGTGGATTTCCTTGCCTTCTATCCAATTCTTATCAATGACCCGATAATCACGGTCGATGGTATCGTTCCAGTCTAATTCATGCGCATTCTCGCTGTCATAGCCGGATTGTGATACCCAGCCGTTTTCTTTTGCTAGCTGGGTAATCGTTGCACCGGTCACAATCGTTCCTGCCTCTTCATTGAAAGTATCCCATTTCTTGAAACACTCAAATTTCTTGTATCGGCTATCATTTTGCGACCAATTATCCCAATCAGATGCCGTATATCCTTCGTGTTTCAGGGCCATGCCCACATTTACCCATGTCTGGTAGTCTACCGTGGCAGGATTGATGTAATCCAGCAACGGCAACAAATTAAAATCATTCTCTGCCACTGTTTTCTCCTTTTTTCTAAAATAATGTCATCTGCGACACATGGCTGTTGATTCTATCCATGGATTTGCGATAGTATTCTTCATCAATTTCAAAGCCAATATAGTTGCGGTTGGTATTAATACAGGCTATTGCAGTAGTTCCGCTGCCCATACAGTTATCCAACACCAGTCCCCTCTCATTTGTATATGTCTTTATCAAGTACTCAAACAATTCAACCGGCTTTTGTGTCGGGTGAAAATTGTCTTTTTCGTTATTAAAAAACAATACACTTCTGGGAAAACGATAGCCGTCGTTCACGGTTTCGATATTATCCTTTTGCTTTCCATAGTTACTGCTATGCGTACTATAGGTTGTCTTGTACGGTTTTCCGTAAGTAAACTGCGGATTGTATACTGGCAATTCTTTATAGAACACAAGAATGTTCTCATGCGACTTTAACGGCATTCGATTGGCGTTCAAGTGTCCTGTTGCATTGGATTTCTCCCAAATCCATTCATAACGCAACAATTCTGGCTTGCTCGCTCCTAGCGCTTTATCAAACGGAGTTTGAGCAGTCAGTACAATCGCGCCATTATCTTTGATAATTCGTTCATATTGTTCCCAAAGCTTATTAAACGGCAGTACACTGTCCCAGCTGTTTCGAGTCGTACCATAAGGCAAATCACACAATATCATGTCGATTGACTTGTCAGGGATTTTTTGCATACCGGCCAAGCAATCTTCGTTGTAGATTGTATTTAGTTCCATACATCACCCCGGTACATATTCAGCCGGTCGCACGCCTTCTGGCAATCGCCAGCCGTTTGCTGCGATCCGGTCAATCATATTTCTAGCTTGGTCAAATTTCCACATGCCCACATCTTTAAAACCACGACCTTCTAAGAACCGAATTTGCTTCGGCGTGGTCAAGCCCTCTGATTGACGTTTGTGCAATCTATCTAGTAAGAGATTAGCCTTGCCTGCGTTTCCGATTTCGTCAGTAAAGATACCGTACTTCTCAAGTGCTTTCAGCTGCTTGTCACTAGCAGGCGCCATCTCCCATCCGAAATTGGGCACATAATTCGACAAATCCTCGGCATGGATAGACATTTCAAATTGCAACGGATCGACCAGCTTGCGCTTGCGTTTGCGCATTTCTTCCAATTGCTTGGCTAAGGCTTCTTCACGTTGAGCGACGACATCCTCAGCCGCTTTTACTTCCATATCTTCAAGGTCAAGCATGACTCCGGTTTGCTCTTCCATGTTCTCAACCATTTTCTGAGCGACTTCTGGAGTCTCGCAGATCAAGTGAGCTGGTCGACATAGCTCGTGGCGTTCGGTATGCCAGAGGAAGTCTAGCAAGAGCAATTCTTCCTTGCCTGGATGCAAGCGAGTCCCACGCCCTACCATTTGAGAATAGAGCGCTCGCACTTTAGTAGGTCTTAGCACAACAACGCAGTCTACTGATGGGCAATCCCAGCCTTCAGTCAATAACATCGAATTACAAAGCACATTGTAGTGGTCATTCTCGAAGTCTTCTAAAACCTCTGCGCGATCTTTGGACTCTCCATTTACTTCAGCAGCACGAAAGCCTTTTGCGTTTAGGATATCGCGAAACTTCTGTGAAGTCTTGACCAAAGGCAAGAATACAACTGTCTTGCGGTCTGCACATTGCTTAACCATTTCATCCGCTATTTGTTCCAGATATGGATCTAGTGCCGTTCCGACATCGCTCGCTTTAAAATCACCAGCTGACATACTGACATTTGATAAGTCTAAGCTAAGCGGAATTGTCAACGCCTTGATTTTTGATAGATACCCTTCTTGGATAGCCTGTACTAGTGAATACTCGTATGCTAAGCTGTCGAAGTAAGAGCCTAGGTTCTTCATATCTCCGCGGTCTGGGGTCGCTGTTACCCCTAACACATCCGACTGCTCAAAATAGCCAAGCACACGCTGGTAGCCATCTGAAATAGCGTGATGAGCTTCGTCGACCACAATCGTATCGAACCAATCAGGAGGAAATTGACTAAGTCGCTTCTCTCTCTGCATGGTCTGAACTGATCCAACGACGACGCGATACCATGAACCGATAGAGGTATTTTCTGCTTTCTCTAAGGCTGTGCCAAGACCTGTTGCAGTCTTGAGCTTGTCACTAGCCTGCTCCAATAACTCAGACCTATGAGCAAGGACAAGCACACGCTTGCCCTCCTTCACTTGGTCTTCAATGATTTTGGAAAATACAATCGTCTTTCCGCATCCCGTTGGCAATACTAAGAGCGTGCGCTTGTGACCTTTAGCCCATTCAGCCTGAACAGCCTCCCGTGCTTCCTGTTGATAAGGTCTTAATTGCATCCCTTACCTCCTAGAATTGACCAGCTTGGTATCCAGCTTGTCCTTGTGGTTGTTGCGCAAAATTCGGCTGCTGTGGTTGTTGGTAGTTTGTTTGTGCAACTTGACCCGGTTGTTGGTTCAACACTTTTGTATAGTCTACATCTTCAGGGTAGAGCATGGATTTGACTTCATTGTAGTTATTTCCGTTATACTGTCGGGTTCCGACTTTACATACTCCCGTTGCACCGATGATAGCATTCCAATTCATACGAAGCGGTTCGCCTTTTTTCTTTTGGCCGATTGCAGCAAAGAAAGCAGATAGCATTCCTTCAGTCGAGCTATGCAAGAATAAGTTGTGGCGCAGTTCAGTTTCGCCTTCGTTAGCCACGATTTTGAGGCTGACGATAGCCTTGTTACATGCTGGCAATTTACCAGGATTTTGTGGGTTTGGCGTGTGACGTGTGCGTTCCATGCCAACGACTGTGAAAAAGTACAAGCCGTCAGGTAAAAGGACGAAATCCGAGTCTTTTTCAATCGTATCTTCCCATCCAATTTCGTGATCAAAGTTATTGTATTGTTGTGTCATGTTGTTTTCTCCTTATGCTAAAATTGTGATTTTGTCGTTGCCTGCAAGTTCTTTCGTCAAGTAATCTGCAATGTTACTGATAGCTTCCAGCTGCCATTTACCCCCATCTGCTTCAAATAGCGCCAGATTTGCTGATTTGTTGATGCGGAAAACGAATTGACTAGCAGGCTGTTCTACTTCATTGAAAGTACGATATGGTCGCAAGGTTACTGGATTTGGAGTTTTAGCTTGTGCTAGGCTTGCTACACCGTCCCGTACAGTCGCTATTTGGCTAACACCGTTGTCTTGGACTTCAGCACCCTTTTCGATTTTCAAGTGGCTAGCAAAGTCAAGCACAATGCTACGGTCTGTGTCGTCAATAAACATAGACTGCAGCATAATATTAAATTCTTCCTGATCGCGCCAATTGCTGAACGGAATAACTGGTACAGATGCTCTTACAGACACAAGCTGAGGACGTTTACCATTTTCAAAATCAACTTGATCATATACAGATACTTTTTGACAACTGTCCACGACAACTACAAGTTTACGGCTACCGATGAAATCATTATCTGATTTAAGATAGTCAACAAGACTTTTGAGCGTCTTAAGTTCAAGTGTAGGTGCGTATTTACGAGGATTAAGTTCCTGCAAGTCATATTCATTGCTGTCAAAATATTCCCTCCCAGTCTCTGCACGAATGATTTTCTTTTCTTTACCTGCTAGTTCAACTGCATAAGATAATGCTTCTTTGAGATTTTCTGTCATGGTTAGTTACCCGCTTTCTTTTGATTGTAATCAATGATTTTAGATTTTTCTTGTTGTTCCACTTTTTCGATTAGTTCGCCAGTGTCAGTTCTCATATCTCCGTTGTCATCAAAGTAAGTCTGACCAGGGATGCCACTCTTGAGCTCATTTGCGTGAATTTTACCAGTATCATCACGGCCAACAATGACAGTTGTTGCGACACCTTTTTGAGGTGCCAGGGTGGACTTGACTTCCATACCTGTCTTGACAACTGTCCGCTCGTCATCTGTTGACATAGTCAGTGTGATAGTGACCTTACGAGTCGCCTTGGCTTCTGTATTGAGATCCAGAATGTTCTCAAGAACTTTTTCAAGTTCTTTGTCAACCTTTTCTTGTAAGGCAGTATTTGCGATTTTCGACAAATCGATTTTAATAGTTTTATCTTTCATAGATACTCCTTGTTGTATTTTGCGATGATTTCTAACTCCCAGAATCTACATCGTGAAGGGCAAATCTGGCTCAGCTCGTACTTGGTTTTGAATAACTTCCATGGTCGCTTGCCAATGCGCGACAATCATATCCCAGTAGTCAGGAGGGAAGTTTTCGATTGGCGTCCCTAGTGGGAAATGACCGCGCATATATGCAACCTTTTGGAGCTCTTCTTCCGTTACGTTTTCCTGCTTCATGAGGTCGGTCAGACCAGTTGGCAAACTTGCATGATATTGCGTTGGCTGCGTTGGTTCGGCTTGAGCTTGTGGCTCCTCAGGGACGCTATTTTGCGGTTTAGCTGCTACTTGCGACATGTCAATTGGTAATTCCGTTTGTGTCGGCTGTGGCTGTGGCTCTGGCGTGGATTGTTGAGGTGCCGGAGCGACTGCCTGAGGTTGTGACGGGATAGGTTGCACTTGTTGACTTGCAAAGATATGAGCAATGCCGGCATAATTAAATGGCAATTCATCTAGCAATCCGTGACGATTCTTTGCATCCCAAGCCGGTCGATGGTTGGTGTACATCACGCGCTCACCGCCTTGCGCCTTCTTCTTGCCGCTCTCGGTTGTCATGACTAAAGTCTTGTAGTTGGCAAACAAGACCATATCCGCCCACTCTTTCACCAGCGGTGCCGTCTTAGAGCCTGTCTTTTGGCCAAGCTTCAACTCGTAACGGTCATAAGACCCCATTTCATCTGGTTGTTCAAATTTCTTGATTTGAGCGTGCGCAGTCAATACAACGTTGATGCCCATATCAACCAAATCAGACAGGCTATTCAAAAAACGTCCCATTTCTTCTTGGACGTAGGTATAGCCTTTGCCCCAGCCGAAATCTTCAATTCCTTTCTTTCCATGTTGAGCGCAGACATCAGCTACCGCCATGGATTCTGCCCAATCAATCGTATCAATGACCAGCGTACCACATTCGGTCGAGTTAGCCTTGATAAAAGCCACTTCGTTATTTAACATAGTCCAACTGGTCGGCTTATCCAGTCGTGCAACGTCCATATTATCCGTTGAACCTTCTGTGTCGATAAACACGGGATTTGGGAACTCTGCTGCAAAGGTAGATTTCCCAATTCCTTCTGGGCCGTAGATAACTACCTTTTGAGCTCGCGCTCGTTTTCCTCTAGTGATTTGCATATTTAGTCATCCTCCAATCCATTCGCCAACATATCAAGAAACTTTTTGAATGACTCACGTTTTGAATTTTCGGTTTTATCTGTTAAATCTTCGGGTTCAGAACCATCCAGTTTTTTGATTGTGTACTCTGCTTCTACAAGAAGCGGTTCTGCTCCAAAGAAATCAGCCAATTTATTGTTTCGCTCCTCATCACTGTAGAAAAATTCTACCGGCATATATGCAGCTTCTCGGATTTCATTTGTCCAGTGCGACGTGCAAGCCATTGAATCGTCATTATTTTTGTAGTTTTTTAGATAAGCTCCATCCTTCTTATCTCTCAATACGATAATCTTTTTTGTTTTCTTCATGATTGTTCTCCTTTATTTTTTTAAAATCCGCCTTGCCATGTTTTGGGTGCTTGTGTCACCTCTGGCTTTACGCTATACCCGTCTTCAATCAGGATGCTACATTCGTCTCCTGTTGATACACGAGTCGCAATTGCTTGTAAGCCTTCTTGCTCAAGCCATGCTCCGAATTCATGTAGAGTTAGCTGATCCATTTGCTCTAGCTTATCAATCAGCACAAAACCGCATTCTGGTTTCAATTTACGCACGATTGCAGTCGCGACTTGCAGTTGTTGACTACCAGACATATTGTCCCATCGTTGGCCAAGATAGAGCAATTCGCCATCATCCACGGATAAGCCCGGCAGCGGTAAGTCCGCGTTAGTAAGCAAGTCTGTCTTCTGCTTGCGGATGTCTGCAATCACATTATCAAGCTCTTTGTATTGCTCACGATAGCCCTTAGCGTCTTCTTCTGCTTTATCCTTGTCCAGATTAGCTCGTACTTTACGATTGATTTCGTCAATCTCTGCGATGTTGCTTTCGATTTCTTCAGTTGATTCATCGATAAGATCCATTGCGTCAGTATTTGCGATAGCCAAGTCTTGAGCCAACTGGCTTTCTTTTGTTTTAGCATCAGCCAGCAATCGCTCCAGTCGTTCAACTTCTGCAGTAGCTAAGCCGTGTTGATTTTGGATAGCAACCAAATTCTGGCGCTTGCGAGCATTCTCGCCATTCTTAGCAAGGATGGTTTGTTGTTGTTGGATAAGCTCAGCGATTGAGACTGGCTCTTTCGGCGCATCTGGATAGTACGGTTGCTCTTTCGCAAACTTTTCCTTTTGGTCAGCAATCACACCAATCGCATGTCGCTCGTCGTACTTAGCCTTTTCCTGCATTTCCAGTTCAGCCAATTGCGGACCGACTCCTATGATTTGTAGCAAAGTTTTCGCTTTTTCTTTGCTGGTCTGTTCCATGAATTTTGGCAAGTTAATAGCCAACTCCTCTACAAAGCTGTCTAGCAAGTTTTGACCTGCTTTATTCCCGCTCGGGTCAATAACTTTGAGCGTGCTGTTCTTACCGCTACGTTCTACAATCAGACCATTTGATAGCGTGATTTTAAGGCTAGGCGGTATTGTGCTGCCTTCACGCTGCGCTTGGCTAGGCTTGTATTTGTTACCACCCAGCGCCCAAGCAATCGCGTCTAGCACGCTTGTTTTCCCTTGGTTGTTATTTCCACCGACGATTGTCAAGCCAGTTGCAGACGGCTCTAGCTTGACCGCCTTCACGCGCTTGACGTTTTCGATTTCCAGTTTATTGATTGTGACCATTGCTATTCTCCAATCTTCATTTTTCGATTTCGCAAGGCTAATTCTTGCTCAAACATTTCCAAGCGATATTTCGCGCTACGATAGTAATTGTTTTTTTCTTTCAGGCGATTGATAATCGCTGTGCTAATTGTCATGTTTGTTACTAACAGACCAACGCTGACTAGTAAAGCAATTCCTAATATCATTTCAATGTTCATGTTTTCTTACCCTCCCGGAAAATCCGCTTCTCCTGTCGATTTCCAATACTGAAACTCGTAATACATTTGATTATGCTTGTTAATCATCACATCCTGTCGCTTGTTAGTATCGGCCTGCACGCGAATACTGTCGCGATTATCCTTAATCTGTTCCTGCAGCTCACGGATTTGCTGATTTTGTTTGTCAATCGCCTGAGCACAAGCGATAGCTAACAGAATGATTGCAACCACTTGCAAGATGGTCAATCTTTTAAGGTCTTTCAGACTCATTTACGACCTCCTCTAAACGTCACAATCTTGTCTCCGCCAATAAGCTTGCCACCTCGTGGCACAACCTCGAAAGACACACCTTCTGCTGACTTCTTAAGCTCAGCTAGCTCGTTTTTAACGATTTCAACCGGCTTCTTAGCTAGATTGTTCTTGTAGATATTGCCCAACATCCAATTATCACGCTCCCAATCTAAAATTAGGCGTCTTTGTTCAATGTTTTGCATTAGATTCCTCCTTTTTGCTATAATTAAGTAAATATTTTGGTTTGCTGCTGACTTTTTTGTCGGTAGCTTTTTTTGCATTCAAAACCTTTGCCAATTCTCGTTGTACCAAATCCGGACTGCATCCCGTGGGTACCTCAATTGTGTGCCTCTGCCTCTGTTAATGACTGGAAAATCATTAAAACGCGTGTATCGTTCGAAAGTTGTCGTTGAGCAACCTAGCATTTTCATACATTGTTGCTGGGTTAATTCCAACGGCAGAGCGTTCTCAATGTCAAATTGCTGTGTGATTTCCAAGAGCGCAGACCGCACACCGTCTTTTATTTTATTGACAAAGGTCAGGATAATTCCGTCATCCATGATGCTCCTTTCTGAGTTTGATGTTCCTCTTTAGACGCCTTTTGCGTTTAAACCGCAATTCTTGGCAAAAAAATAATGTCGTCTACTGACACGCCAAAAATATCAGCTATCTGATAAGCTTTTGAAACACTTGGTTCTGTCTCTCCACGCTCCCAGTGTCTCCAAGTGTCAACAGATACATCAAGAGCTTGTGCGGCATCAATCTGCCGCCAATTTTTCAAAGTTCTAAGTGTTTTCAATGTCATTTTCTGCACATCCTCACCCCCTTTCAAATATGGTATAATCAAAATAAAAACGATTGGAGAAATAATATGTCGTTTGATCTTTCTAAATTAAATCTAGGCGGTGGCTTCGCAGGTAATTCAAAAGCCTTTCTATGCCCTATATGTTCAGGTTTTTCCTCCCATTTATGGAGTTATGAACCTGTTAATATCAATAGTGATTTCAATAAATCTATCAGATTTATTATAATTGCACAATGTCAAGCTTGTAATCAATTTTCTATTTGGATAACGAATGAAATTCCAATATTGTATGCCCCTACACCTAAGCTGAACATAAGCGACACATCATTGGTATTAATTTTCCCGAATGTTGCCGAAGGAATACCTAAACCTAATAATGATATGCCTGACGATGTGAAAGAAATCTATATTGAAGCCGGCAAGGTTCTAAATATATCGCTTAGGTCTTCTGCAGCTTTATCCCGCCTGGCTATTGAAAAGCTTGTCACTCATTTAAACGCCCAAGGAAAAGATTTGAATACAAAAATTGGAAACCTTGTCTCTAAAGGAATGCCGATAGAAATCCAACAAATGCTAGACAGTGTTAGAGTAATAGGAAATAACGCTGTACATCCAGGGCAAATAGATATAAAAGATAACGAAGAGTTAGCTTTATCATTGTTAAACTTTATCAACTTAATTGTAGATAATCGAATTACCCAGCCGAAAAAAATCTTAGACATATATAACCTATTGCCGGAATCTTATAGAAAGTCTATTGAAAGAAGAGATAATTAATCTTTTTCGAAGATTAACACATTTTCTTTGTCCCAATATTGAGTTACAACCCTAACTGGGTCGTCTTCTGTCCCTTTTCCTCGTTTAAATGTAACTTTTATCAATTCAACAATTTCAACATTTTCCACTTCTTTTTCCTCTTTTCTAAAAAAACCATTTCCAGATGAAGTACACCCAGGTAACGCCGGTCAGTGACCAACAGACCACATTCCAAAACTTCTTCTTGTCTTTCATGACAAAACATCCGAGATATGCTATACTGTTAGTGAGCTTCGGGGCTTCCGCCCCGCTCACCCACTTCTATTTCCAGAAGTGTTTTATCAACTCAACGGTTGCTGTAATGGCTGTTGAGATGACTAATGCTTTGGGACCGTCTAGCCACGGTTCCTTTTTTGTTTCCTGAGAAGGAAACCTTCTACGCCTTCGCATATCTCTTTTTCCTTTCGTTTTATTTGCTTATCTCTAAGCTTGATTATATTATACTGCGGTTAAACCGCAATGTCAAGTATTTTTTGCGTTTTTTACGTAATATTTTAGTTTTACTCTTTACTTTTTTGCGTTTTTGCCGTAATATATACTATATAAGGAGGTGGACGAAATGCAAATTGAGAATAAAGAAATTTTTGCTAATAATTTAAAATACTACATGAACAAAAAAGGAGTTGACAGAAATACTCTGTGCTCTGACTTAGATTTAAAATATACTACGGTTCGCGATTGGTTAAAAGGTATAACGTACCCTAGAATCGGAAAAATTGAGCTTTTAGCTAATTATTTTGGTATAAATAAGTCTGATCTCATCGAAAGAAAACAAAATCATTCTTCTTCCTCCACCTCTCTTTTGCAGCAGATTAACGACACTGTGGCCCAATTAACCCCGCCCAATCAAAAAATCGTGCTACGGACTTCCGAGGACCTTTTGGAGGGTCAAAAGCTTCAAACCGAGAAAATCACAGAAATCACTGAACCCCTCATCGAATACCGCGTATTTGAAAAACTTTCTGCCGGAACTGGTGAAGCCTACTATGAGGACCGTAATTATGACACTGTCTTTTTTGACAAAGACCTCACTCACGACCTTGCCAGTTGGGTCTATGGCGATTCAATGGAGCCTGACTATATGAATGGTTCTGTTGCCCTTATCAAAGATACTGGTTGGGACTATGATGGTGCCATCTATGCCGTAGACTGGGACGGACAGAGTTACATCAAAAAAGTGTATAAAGAAAAAGACGGACTAAGGCTCGTCTCGCTAAATGATAAATACGCTGATAAATTCGCTCCCTTTAGCGAGGAGCCACGCATTATCGGAAAAGTAGTCGGTAGTTTCATGCCGTTGGAAAAATAGGAGAGAAAAAATGAGAGATGTTGAAGTTCCTTGGTACATTTCAGGGCAAATGCTAGTCGGAGTTGGAGTTGGAAGCTTTGTTCTAGGTTTTTTGTTCCCGCCTCTGTTTCTAGGATTGCTAGTGGAGATTGTATTGTTACTTATTCGGTTAGTCTTTGAGATTCGTCATCCATTGCCTAAGGAGGTCAGAGAAGAAGCTAGACAGCAATTAAAAGAGATTGTGGCGGATATTGGGGTTGTCAAGTGTCCTTACTGCCGTTCTAAAGAGGTCCAATTCATGCAGCAACAACGCAAAGGATTTTCGTTTGGTAAAGCCGTGGGCGGTACCTTGTTAGCTGGCGGGGTTGGGAGTTTGGCAGGATTCGCAGGCAAAAAAGGCAGGTTACAATGGCATTGCAAAAATTGCGGACGCACCTTCACTACAAATAAATAAACGTAAGCAGGCTTTTATGTCTGCTAAAATTTTAAGGAATACACAATGGCAAGTTTTAGAAAAAGAGACGGCTCTTGGGAATACCGCATATCCTACAAGGCCCTAGATGGCTCATATAAGCAGAAATCAAAGCGGGGGTATCGTACTAAGGCTGACGCTCAAAGAGCGGCCGCAGAAGTCGAAAGAGAGCTATCGGACGGCTTGTTTATCAATCGGGACCAGTCGCTAGAAGAGTATTACCAAAAGTGGTCAGAGGTACATAAGAAGCCTAATGTATCAGCCGTGACCTGGAAGAAATATCTCTATACTGCAGCCAAGATTAAACTATACTTTGGCCAGGCTAAACTAACCAGCATCACAGCCACACATTACCAGCAAGTCATCAATGACTTTGCGGCTACGCATTCCCAGGAGACTGTTGAAAAATTCCATGCCCACGTCAAAGCCTGCGCTAAAATGGCGGTACACGAGGGAATCATCAAAAGGAATTTCTGTGAGTTCGCCCTGGTCAAGTCTGAAAATAAGGGTTATGATCCGGAGACCAAGCTACTGACCATGGAAGAGTATCAGCATGTCCTGGAAGCGACCAAGGCCAAGCGAGATATCAAGACCTATTTCTGCATCTACCTTATCGCAGTTACTGGCATGCGCTTTGCAGAAGCCCAGGGACTGACCCTGAATGATGTAGACTACGAACAATTAGAAATAAGCATAAATAAGACTTTCAACTCGGTCCAGAGTTCCGATTTTATGCCGACCAAAAACCCAAGCTCGGTCCGGACAGTGCCAATTAGTCGGCAAACAGCCAGCTACATAAAAGATTATATCGCTACAACCTACGAACCAAACCAATCACAGCGCTTGTTTTTCGGGGTTTCAAATACAATTGCAAACAAGATTTTAAAAAAGATAGTCGGTCGCAATGTCCATATCCACGCCTTGCGGCATACATTTGCCAGCTACCTGATAGCCCAGGGGATTGAATTAATTTCCATTTCCCAGCTGCTTGGTCACAAAGACCTGACGACCACACTCAAGGTCTACGCTCACCAGCTGGACGCCGTCAAAGACCGCTCAGAGGATAAAGTAAGAAGCTTGTTTTAAAATTTATTTTGGGCGAGTTTTGGAAGAATATAACAAAAACCCTTGATTTACAAGGGTTTCTTCTGTGTATTTATGCTAATTGCCGGGATCGAACCGGCGACCTCATCCTTACCATGGATGCGCTCTGCCTACTGAGCTAAATCAGCATTACCTATCTACTATATCATGTAGATAGGCACTTGTCAATATTCTTTCTCACTTTTTTGCGAAATATTGCTCCCTAGTCAAATAGTAATGCAGCCACGTCACTATTCGTCCCTCCTCATGCTTGTCCAAAGCTGCGTAAGGCTCTTCGTGCGAAAAGATCATGCCTGACTTTTGCATGACACGACCAGAGGCAGGATTGTCGATAGCATGTAAGGCCACCAATTTGTTCATGCCGATTTCTTCAAAAGCCAGCTCAAGTACTGCCCGATTGGCCTCTGTCGTATAACCCTGATTCCAGTATTTTTTATGGATTACATAGCCGATAGCTGCCGTTTTCAAGTCCAAGCGGATCTTATGCAGGTCAATCGTTCCAATAAAGTCGCCAGTCTCCTTCAGCTCGATGCCCCAGCGCCCCAAAGGATTGGCTAGATAAAACAGGGCGATATTATTGCGGGTTTCTTCTAGATTTTTGTTGGTCGCAAAGGTATAGCGAACATTCTCCTCGTCCGAAGCATATTCAAACATGGCTGGAGCGTCATCCAAAGTCACCGGGCGCAAGATTAATCGTTCCGTCTCAATTCTGGAATGTTGGCTCAGTTTAACATAGATATTTTCCATCTCTTCCTCCTGATTTTTCTTATCAATATAGCATAATTCCCTATCTAAAACAATCCTTTTTTTCTTGCTTTTTGCGCCAGTTTCCTTTAAAATGAAAACATCACAATAATTGACCTAGGTTCCTTTGTAGTCCTGTATTGGGAGATCCTAGCGTTAGAAAAAGGAGTAAAGCTCTATGTTAATCGGAATTCCAAGAGAAATTAAAAACAATGAAAATCGCGTTGCCCTGACGCCAGCTGGTGTGCATAGTCTGGTAGGAAAAGGCCATCAGGTGCTGATCGAAACAAATGCTGGACTAGGATCTGGCTTTGCAGATGCAGACTATGAAAAGCAAGGTGCAAAAATCGTTGCTACTGCTGCTGAAGCTTGGGCAGCTGAGTTGGTTGTTAAGGTTAAAGAACCGCTGGAAGCTGAGTACCAATTCTTGCGTGATGACCTCCTACTCTTCACTTACCTGCACATGGCCGCTGCTCCCGAATTAGCCCAAGCTATGGTTACTGCTAAAACTACTGGGGTAGCCTACGAGACTGTACGTGACGGACAAGGCCAACTACCACTCTTAGTACCTATGAGTGAGGTTGCTGGTCGTATGGCGGTTCAAATCGGAGCTCATTTCCTAACCAAGCAAACAGGCGGCTCTGGCGTTCTCCTTGGCGGTGTACCCGGAGTGCCAAAAGGTAAAGTTACCATTATCGGAGGCGGTGTCGTAGGAACTCATGCAGCCCGTATCGCTCTGGGACTAGGCGCTCAGGTTACGATTCTCGATATTAGTGCCAAACGTCTATCTGTGCTAGAAGAAGTCTTTGGCAACCAAATCCAAACCCTCATGTCCAATCCATTTAACATTGAGGCAAGCGTCCGCGAAGCTGATGTCGTGATTGGAGCTGTGCTCATTCCTGGTGCTAAAGCACCAAAACTGGTAACTGACGATATGGTGAAGCAAATGCGCCCTGGTTCTGTCATTGTTGACGTGGCCGTTGACCAAGGTGGCGTTATCGAGACTGCTGACCGCGTGACAACCCACGATGAGCCAGTTTATGAGAAACACGGTGTTCTCCACTATGCGGTAGCCAATATCCCTGGTGCCGTGGCTCGCACTTCTACCATCGCCTTGACCAATGTCACCCTTCCTTATATCGAAGCGCTGGCTGGCAAGGGCTTCAAACAAGCTATTGCAGACGACGCTGGATTGCGTGAAGGTGTCACAACCTATCATGGCCACATCACTAGCCAACCTGTTGCAGAAGGCTTGAACCTCGATTACACTTCTATTGACGAACTTGTCTAATCTTTTTCCCTCTTATATACAAAACCCGAAGGAACTTCTAGTCCTTCGGGTTTCATTTGTCTTAAATTTAAACTTAATATCATGCTGCCATCTATTTAGACAGGATCAACATTGCTCCAAATCTTTAAATTATCAAGTATGTTACTCTTTAATAGTCATTTTACAAGAAGTATCTAATGCCAGTGATTCCTATTTCTGACTAGGCTCTTCTTTCTGGTAAAAGTTCATCCCAACCTCAGTATCCTCGACCAGAATATCATCAGTCTGCCCCAACAGCAGCAAAGCGATGTAAAAGTCACCAACACAGCCCGCTGCATGAATACTAGCTAGAGGCATGTAGAGAGTTGAACTGAGCAAGCCCAGCATGGCCAATAAAGTCAGAAGCAAGCTAATCAATACAAAGGGAGCCAAACCAATGACCAAAAAGTCCTTACGATGGTAGAAGGTACCTGGACTAGTCGCATAGGCCATCCCATTTTTAAAACCAAACTTGACCTTGGCCTTCCCTTTACCAAAAAACTTGAAGAAGAAACCGTGGATGTACTCATGGATGATAATAAGGATAAAGGTAAAAATTAACAAGTAGGCCAGATCTAGACCCGAAAAATCATAATGGTCTGCACGAAAGATTAGCTGGGTCAATTTTGCAAAAAGCATGGAGAAAGGAAAAATCAGCAATAGCCCCGCTACATTTAGACCGATTACATATTTCTTTTCTTCCATAAAGTTGATTTTTTTAATAAGTTTCATAAAAGCTCCTCCATCATTTTCGACCTTTACTCAAGACATAGGTGCTTGCACTGATAAAAATAAGAAGCCAAATCACCAAATTAGAGAAATCTTCAATTTTGAATGAGTAGTCTCCTGTTTCAAAGAAGTTGATAAATGGATTCATAAAAGTAAACCGCAGAATATGCTGTATTGTTTTATCAAAGCTAGCAAATAGAGGTAAGAAACTGATCAGCAACAGCGGAAATAAACTATAAACCTGAGCTTGAGATTGTGTCTTGGAAATACCACCAATAAAAAGATTGATTAAAAGGATAATAACAATAATTAAGAGATTGATCAAAAGATAGATAGGCCATTTGCCAGACAGGTCTACATGCAAATAATATGGGAAAAAAATTAAGGCAAAGACTGTAAATAGGAAGGGATAAACCAACATGGATAGGAGGTATTCGCCAGAACGAACTCCGCTCAGCATCAAGGTTTTTAGATTGCGCTTTTCCTTGTCCTCTGCCATCATAATAGACACCATGTAGCCGCCACTCATAGCAAAAGTCATGGGCAGGATCATCTTCAATAGTCCTTGACCTGCGTTGCCATCCTTATTTAAAATCATATTGTACAAAAAGAGGAGGCCAAAGGGCAGCAGGACGGACATAAGCAAAGAAGAGTTTGTCAATAAAATCTGAGTACGCAGCCATGTGAGAGCTTTAATTTTTTTATACATCTAATTTTTCTCCTGTTAATTGAATAAAGATTTCTTCTAATGTAGGTTCGCAAGAATGTACTGTAATAGCTAATTTTAGGTCTTTTGTAGCCAATTCTGAGAACGAAATTTGCTCGGTTTCTCCATTTTCATAGCTAATTTTAACTTTCTTGGCTGTGTTATATTTTTGAATAATAGCTTTCGGCTTGCCATATTCTACCAATACTCCCTTATTTAGCAGGGCCAGTCGATCACAAAGGGCGCTAGCTTCATACATATCATGCGTCGTCAGAAAAATGGTTGTTCCCTTTTTCTTCAGCTCAAGCAAAAGCTCATGAATCACCTTGGAAGTACGAGGATCAAGCCCACTCGTTGGCTCATCTAAGAATAAGACTTCAGGATCATTTAAAAGAGCCCGAGCTAGAAACATCCGCTGCTTCATACCTGTTGAAAGTTTCTCTGCTACAATATTCTTGCTTTCTAACAAACCAACCTGCTCTAAAACTTCATCTATCCGCTCATTTTTTAAATCGTATAATTTCGCATATATCTGCAGGTTTTTATAGAGAGTCATCTTTTCATAAAAGCCACTTGTATCAGATACTAGGCCAATTTTCACCAAATCCTGAGCATTAATAGCATCTGAAGCTTTACCGAGGATTTTACTTTGACCATTGTCGGCATCAAGCTGGCCTGTCAGGATGTTAATTAAGGTTGTTTTTCCCGAACCAGATGGTCCTAAAAATCCGAAAATTTCTCCTTGATCGATATGAAAATTAATCCGTTCTAAAGCTTTTTTATCTCCAAAACTTTTAGAAATATTCTCTACTTGAATCACTTGTGACATAAGGCCTCTTCTCACTTTCTTACTTATAGTAACGTTTAACAATTTTGTACTGGCTGACAGTAACATAAAGATAGATGACCGATACCGCAATCCAAGCCAAAATCGTATCCAACTGGAATAGGAAATTTAGCAGTATCAGTCCAATATAGATACTAGGAAAGATAAAGCTCACTAGTTTCAAACGAACTCCTTTTTGGCCGACAAACAGCTTATTTGAAATATCTTTTAACTGCTTGATAGGAGTCCACATTGATATAGACAAAAATAATGGTTAAGACAATCATGCCAGATACGACCTGCATTGGGGTCCCAACTCCAAGAATAAAGAGCAAGACATAAAGGCCTGGAATGAGGCGCTGATTGAGATTAAAGAGGGTTAAAAAGCTTTGTTCATAATGAGCCTGCAACTCCCCTTCATCATAGGACAACGCATAGTCCTTCATCTCCTCAATGGTTGGCATAGCAGATAATTTATATTGACGAACCTTCTGAGTGGTTTTCAATACAAGAATTTGCCCTAAAATCAAAGCAAGAAACAGTGCAATATCATAAAATGGAATGTGAATCGTTGTTTCTGACCTTAGTATCGGACCTAGGTAGCTCACTCCTACAAAGAGGGTGAATAGAGTCAGAGCAGACGAGATATTATATAAAATCGTCGCATATTCTAGGGTTTTGAAAGTTTGACGATAGAGCTCATAGCTTCTGTCATCATCTTCTTCTCTCTGGTAAGCTCCGTGAACTTTATGCGTCTGATAGAGCAAGAAAAAGGTTACGGGATAGAGAATGAATAAACTCGCTCGACCAATGTTCTTCAGCAGTTCAACATTTAAGAAAGTCGGCCAAGAAATATGCTCAAAATGAGCCATTATAAAACCAACTACCCCTCCTAATATAACAGCAAGAATTAGGATGCCGATATTTCTCAATATTCTTTTCTTTGTTGACATTGTTTTCTCCTATTCTTAAATAAGCGCTGTTAACCAAGCCATGACTTGGCTAATAAAGTCAGAGGCAATTTCCAGTATTTCACGGCCAAATAAAGGTAAAATAATCAGCACTATCATCAGGAAAATAAAGTGATTTCTGACTTTTTTGTTCATTTTATTCCACAAATAATCCCTTTGCAACCATCCTGCCAGATAGGCATAGCCCAAAGCTACAAAAATCCCTAACTCAGTTGATGCTAGCACTACAACTGCGAAGAGCAGACGAATATAAGCTACCTTTATCCCAAAATAATCCGCCAAACCTGCACAGACACCAGCAATTTTTGCTTGTTCTTCGTTAACTTTAAAGTTTTCCATAAATTCTTGCATTGTTTTTCTCCTTGTTTTACTTTCCGTCACTTGCGGAAAAGCACTAATATACTGACACAGCTAATTAGGATCAGATCAAGTAATCGCTATGATATGAAAGCTTGCTTGCTAGTCTTCATGACAAGATGGCTATCATAAACTGTCTCCAGCAACTGATTTTTCCTAACAGCCTACTCTTCCTCCACTAGGCGAAAGACATTTTCGACACTTTCGTTGAAAATCTGAGCAATTTTGAGAGCAATGACCACGGAGGGCGTGTATTCATCCCGCTCCAGCAAGCTAATCGTTTGCCGCGACACGCCGGCTTTCTTAGCCAAGTCGGTTTGATTCAACCCGTCTCTAGCCCTCAGCTCTTTGAGTCGATTTTTCAGCTTCATGACAACACCTCTCAGTCTTCTTTCAGTTCAACAGACTTGATATCGTCAATGCGCATGAGCTTGATTCTTGTTTGACCTTTTTTATTGGTCTTACTCAACTTAACCCAATCGTCATCAGCATCAACTACCTTCCAGCAATCTGTCCCGAAAACTTCACCAATGATGATCGGTTTTTTCCCAATCATTTCTTTAAAAAAACGTGACATTTCTCCACTCCTTTCTTTATTTCTCTCTAAACGTTTCAACTTCCTTTTCACCTTGTTCAATTCACTGGATGACGTCAGCCACAAACCAGAAAATATCGGAAGTAGGCACCAAAACAGTATCTCCATTAGTTCCTCCTTTTATCTTTTCTTCTTAGCTTAAATACATTGTAACAGATTCTTTTCTTTTTGACAAGTATATTTGTCAAAAAAATAAAGATTTTTGTCATAAAGACTTAGATCCTTTACAAAATAAGAAGTAAAAAAGACCAGGACCGAATCCTGATCTTAAAAAGCATACTATAATTTACCAGCTACTGCATCCAACAAGTCTTGGATTTTGGCTTGGTTGCTTCCTCCTGCCATGGCCATATCTGGTTTACCACCACCACGTCCATCGACGATTGGTGCCAATTCTTTGACAAGGTTTCCTGCATGGCGGTCTTTAGCCTTGCTAGCTACGAGGACATTGACTTTGTCTCCAATAGCTGCTACTAGGACAAGAAGGTCAGAGTAGTCTTTTTGTTTCCAGTTATCCGCAAAGGTACGAAGGGCACCTGCATCTGATACAGAAACTTGACTAGCAATGTAACGGTGGCCGTTGACTTCCTTCACATCCTTGAAGACGTCACCTGCTGCCGCCGCTGCGGCTTTTTCTTTCAATTCTGCATTTTCTTTTTGCAATTGACGGAGTTGCTCTTGAAGTCCTTCGACTTTGTGAGGTACTTCCTTGAGTTGCGGTGCTTTCAAGGTCGCTGCGACGGCTTTCAAAGCGTCTTCTTGGTCACGGTAGGCTTCAAAGGCTTCCTTACCAGTCACTGCCAAGATACGGCGAGTTCCTGAACCGATCCCTTCTTCTTTGACGATCTTGAAGAGGCCAATCTCAGAAGTGTTACCCACGTGGGTACCACCACAGAGTTCCACAGAGTACTTACCAATCTTCACAACTCGGACTTCCTTGCCATACTTCTCACCAAAGAGGGCCATAGCTCCCATTTTTTTGGCTTTGTCAATATCTGTCTTAACTGTTTTCACTGCAATGGATTCCCAGATTTTCTCATTGACTTCTTGCTCGATAGCACGCAATTCTTCAGCAGTTACTGCTTGGAAATGAGTGAAGTCAAAGCGGAGGAATTCTACTTCATTAAGCGAACCTGCTTGAGTTGCGTGGCTACCAAGGATATTGTGAAGGGCTGCGTGGAGCAAGTGAGTCGCTGTGTGGTTCTTCATGATACGGTGTCGACGATTTTTATCAATCTTGAGTTCATACTTTTTGTCCAAATAAAGAGGTTCAAGAACTTCAACCGTATGCAATGGCTGTCCATTTGGTGCCTTTTGAACGTCTGTAACTTTTGCTACAAGTTTTCCTTCTGAATTATAAATTTTACCATGGTCTGCAACCTGTCCACCCATTTCAGCGTAGAATGGTGTTTCCGCAAAGATAAGGGAAGCAGTGCCTTTTGACACAGTTTTTACCATAGCATTGTCAGCTACAATAGCTACAAGTCTACTAGTTAGTTTTTCTTTTTCATAGTTAAAAACACTCTCAACAGTGATGTTTTGGAGGGTTTCATTTTGCATACCCATTGAGCCACCCTTGACAGCGGACGCACGCGCGCGTTCTTGCTGTTCTTTCATGGCTGCTTCGAAGCCTTCACGGTCTACCGTCATGCCAGCTTCTTCTGCTATTTCTTCCGTCAACTCAACTGGGAAGCCATATGTATCGTAGAGTTTAAAGACATCTGAACCAGCAATAACAGTTTGACCTTTTTCTTTCAAGTCTTCTACGATACCTTGGGCAAAGTGTTGACCTGAATGAAGGGTACGGGCAAATGACTCTTCTTCGCTCTTGACGATTTTCTCGATAAAGTCGCGTTTTTCAAGCACTTCTGGGTAGTAGCTTTCCATAATTTTTCCAACAGTTGGAACGAGTTTGTAAAGGAAAGGCTCATTGATACCCAATTTTTGACCATGCATGGAAGCACGACGGAGAAGACGACGAAGAACATAGCCACGGCCTTCGTTTCCTGGAAGGGCACCATCACCGATGGCAAATGAAAGAGAACGGATGTGGTCAGCGATAACCTTAAAGCTCATATTGTCGCCATCTTGGTCGTAGACCTTACCAGACAACTTCTCAACTTCACGAATGATCGGCATGAAGAGGTCTGTTTCAAAGTTGGTCTTAGCCCCTTGAATAACCGCCACCAAACGCTCCAAACCAGCGCCCGTATCAATGTTCTTATGTGGCAATTCCTTGTACTCGCTACGAGGAACAGCAGGGTCAGCATTGAATTGTGACAAGACGATATTCCAGATTTCGATATAACGGTCGTTTTCGATATCTTCTGCAAGGAGACGAAGACCGATATTTTCTGGGTCAAAGGCTTCTCCACGGTCAAAGAAAATCTCTGTATCAGGTCCGGAAGGTCCCGCACCGATTTCCCAGAAGTTGTCTTCGATTGGGATCAAGTGACTTGGGTCCACACCAACAGCAATCCAACGATTGTATGAATCTTTGTCATCAGGGTAATAGGTCATGTAGAGTTTGTCTTTAGGGAAATCAAACCACTCAGGGCTTGTCAAGAGTTCATAAGCCCAAGTAATAGCTTCGTCACGGAAGTAATCCCCGATAGAGAAGTTCCCCAACATTTCAAACATGGTATGGTGACGCGCAGTTTTTCCGACATTTTCGATGTCGTTGGTACGGATGGCTTTTTGCGCATTGGTAATCCGTGGGTTTTCAGGGATAATGGTCCCGTCAAAGTATTTCTTAAGAGTGGCTACCCCAGAGTTGATCCACAAAAGAGTCGGGTCGTTAACTGGCACCAGACTTACTGATGGTTCTACAGAGTGGCCTTTGCTTGCCCAGAAATCTAGCCACATTTGGCGAATTTGAGCACTTGACATTTGTTTCATTTATTTTTCTCCTTAACTTTCTAAATATTTATATTATGATGAAGAACTTTCCAGCATTTCCACATAGTCAATGGCGACGCAAAGGGAAATGACCAAATCTGAGTAAGCCTCATCATAGACACTCACCTGATAAGTGGAGGTCAGATGGAAAAGTTCCTTGGTAATCTCTGCCACGACTTGATCGCGATCATCCAGCAATTTGAAATTCAAATCCCAGATATTGCCCTCAATCCGTAGGTCTAAATTGTCAAACTCATACTTATCACGGAAGAAGGTCAGTTTCTTGCAAATATAAAAGCTTGTCCCGTCACTGAGCTTGATTTCAAACCGAGGCAAAAATGTTAGAAAGATTTTGCTGATCTGGCTAACTGTCTGTCCTTGGGCATCATAGATGGTGAAACTCTTAGGAATCTGAAAAAATGATCCTTCTACTTGGTAATCTATGTTACCTCGATCGTCCTTAATATCAAAGCGTTCGCCCCCTAGACGCAATTTTTGTTTGACAAGATAGGTCTTCATCGCTTTACCTCCAGAGTCAAGATAAAAGACAAGCTCTTTGTCTGAAGGGCGAAAAACCGCGGTACCACCTTCATTCAATGAACTTGTCATTCTCATTAACTATTTAGTTTGAAACATGAGTAGCATGAATTTTCCTCTCACATGGCTCGCAGCACCGCCAATTCTCTGAGCTGAGATCTAGAAAATCAATTCTCAATAATTTTATTATACTGACTTCTTGTCTTTTCGTCAAGCTTATTCTGCTGCAGGAGCTGGGTTTTCTTCAGTATGAGCAGCTTCTGACTTGCTTTCTTCTGAGCTTGAAGCCCCAGATTTTGCTTCTTCTGAACTAGAAGACTGAGACTTGCTTTCTTCTTTAGACGATGAGCTAGAAGTATCTCCTTCTACATATTGGGCAAAGACATTTTGGAAAGCTGGATCCTTCACTTTCAGATTCGCTTCCTTCAATTCTTTAGAAATAACAGAACGAATAAAGCTTGCATCGTTTTGTTTTTGAGTCAGGATTCCTTCTTTTAGTTGCTTCTTGTAATCTGTCCATTTTGCAGATTTTTGAGTTTTCTTCACCAATTTAACAATGTAGTAACTTGCTGAATAGTTCTGCTTACCTCGTACAGTGATCACATCAGAAACACCATTTTCTTCCAAAGCAAAAGTAGCTTTTTTAACGGCATCCGCAACTGTTGTTGAGGTTGAATCAAATTTCACCTCGCCGCCCTTATCTTTGGTGTCCTTGTCGGTTGAGTTTTCCTTGGCTAACTGACCAAAGTCTGCTCCCTCAGCCTTGGCTTTTTCAAGCACTTCCTTAGCCTTTTCTTCACTATCTACCTTGATAATTTGAGCTGTTACTTCTGGAGTATACGTTTCAAAGAAAGCCTTGTAGTTGTCATCTGTCAACTCTTTTTCAGCTGCTTTCTTAACAGCGTATTCAACCAATTTATTTGCGCGGATCTGGTCTCTGTATGCATCTTCTGTCATTCCGCTTTGAGCAAGAACATTTTGGAAGGCAGAACCATAAGCGGATTTCATTTTTTCAAAGGCTTCTTCAACCTCTTTATCCGTTACTTTTTTGCCATACTTTTCTTCAAAAACCTGCTTAATGGCCATTTGAAGCAAGACTTGTTGAGAGGATCCATTATTTTTTACTTGATCGTAAAATTCACTTACTGTGATTGTTTCACCTTTCATTGTCACAATATCTTTATCTTTTGCTGTTTGTGAACATGCTGCTAAAGCCACTACAGAAAAGAGAGTTACTGCTCCTGTAAGGATTTTTTTCTTCATTATTTTATCTACTCCTTCAATAAATTCACTTTGTCTATTGTACCACAAATCCAACTTGATATCTTAATTTTTCCTAAAAATTTTTGGAAATTAAGAAAAAATCAAAGATGTCTTTTTTTTCTAATCATAAGCAGCCCATCTCCTAAAGGAAGCAAGCTCGCAGTCAAATCTGGACTATCCAAAGTTGCGTCAAATAGGCTGTGCAAACCTCGGTAAATAGCCCGTTGACCGCGCTTAATGTCCTCAAAAGGCTTGGCAACATCACCGCCTTGGAAGACATCATCAATGAGGACCAGACCACCAGGATTGAGGCGCTTGAGAACCTGAGGCAGAAAGACCACATACTTGGACTTGGCAGAGTCCATAAAGACAAGGTCGTAGGAATCCTCCAGTGTCTCAAGCAGGTCCATTGCATCGCCTTCCAGCAGGGTGATCTGCTGACGGCTGTCATATTTAGCAAAATTAGCCTTGGCCAGCTCAATCATCTCTGGATTGCGGTCAATAGTCGTAATCTGAGCCTGAGGCGCATGTTCCGCCATCAAAAGGGCCGAAAAACCGATAGCCGTCCCGATTTCTAAAATCTTCTCAGGCTGGAGGCTTTCGAGTAGCAGGCGGAAATAAGCCACTGTCTCATGGGGAATCACGGGCACATTTTCAGCTCTGGCAAAATCCTCCAGCTCCTTGAGCCCGCCAGTGACCGGCTGGAGACGCTGTCTCATAAAGTCTACAATCTCTTCCTTGACCACTGGCCGACGCATATTGGGATTAGAGTTTTGATTATAAGTCTCGACCATCTTATGCCAGTCCCAACTTTTCTACCAAGGCTTCAAATTCATCCAAGCGGCGTTCGAAGACTGCAAAGGCTGCATTTAGATAGTCTTCTTTTTCCATATCTACACCTGCTTTTTTGATGACATTGAGCGGATAGTCAGAGTTCCCAGCTTTCAAATAGTCCAGATACTTGTCCTTGTCTTCCTGACTGCCATAGACAATCTTTTCAGCCAAGGCAGAAGCGGCTGCAAAGCCTGTCGAATATTGGAAAACATAGTAATCATAGTAGAAATGCGGAATCCGAGCCCATTCGTACTGAATCTGCGGATTATCCTCTTTTTTCAGTCCATAGTATTTCTCGTTCAAGTCAGCGTAGAGCTCATTGAGAAACTCGCTGGTCAAAACTTGACCTTCTTGGTCAGCCTTGTGGATAGCATGCTCAAACTCAGCAAACTGGGTTTGACGGAAGACTGTACCTCGGAAGCCGTCCAAGAAGTGATTGAGGATAGCAAAGCGGGTAGCATCGTCCTCTACTTCTTCCAAGAGCTTCTCTGTCAGGATGTTTTCATTGGTTGTCGAAGCAATCTCAGCTAGGAAGATAGAGTAGTCCCCGTAAACAT
This sequence comes from Streptococcus cristatus, assembly GCA_905372795.1. Taxonomy (GTDB): domain Bacteria; phylum Bacillota; class Bacilli; order Lactobacillales; family Streptococcaceae; genus Streptococcus; species Streptococcus cristatus_J. Next base: position 49,200 of record CAJPQE010000002.1, read on the forward strand.
AAGGCTGGGTCTCACGAGTATAACTTGAGTGCATACTGTGGCCTGTCTCGTGCACCAAGGTAAAGAGATTATCTAGTGTATCCTGCCAGTTGAGCAACATAAAGGCATTGGTATCATAAGAACCGCCTGAGTATGCTCCTGAGCGCTTGCCTTGATTTTCATGAACATCAATCCAGCGCTCTGAAAAAGCTGTCTTCACTCGGCTCAGATAATCCTCACCCAGAATAGCTAGGACTTCCTCAGACTTAGCCAAGGCTTCCTCATAAGTAAACTTGTAGTCTGTCTCTGACAAAGGTGTGTACATATCATACATCTTCAAATCAGAAATGCCTAAAATCTTCGCTCGCAAAGCGATATAACGCTGCAAAAGAGGCAAATGCTTATTGACAGCTGAAACTAGGCTGTCATAGACACTTTCTGGAATAAAGTCAGCTGACAAGGCCGCTTCACGGGCAGATGAAAACTTGCGGACTTTCGCATTGTAATTGTGAACCTTGACATTGGTCTGCAGAGTCTTGGCATAGGTATGCTGGTACTGCGCGTATACGCTATAAAGAGCCTCGTAAGCTTCCTTACGGACTTCTCGGTTCTTAGACTCGACCAAGGTGATATAGTTGCCGTGGCTGAGCTGAACTTCATTTCCATCTTCATCATGCACCATCGGAAAGACGATATCCGCATTATCCAAAATAGCAAAGGTTTCGCCTGCTGCGCCAAAGATTTCACCAGCACCGGCCAATAGCTCCTCTTCGCGCTGTGTCAGGATGTGGGCTTTCTTTTTCAAAAGCTTATCAAAATAATGCTGATACAGCTGCAAACCTGGCTGCTCAGCCAAGAAAGCTTGGTACTGCTCTTCTGTAATCGCCATAAATTCAGGCTCATAGAAAGCAAAACTTTGACCAAATTCGCTATAAAGAGTCATCCCCTTAGCCTGATATTCTTGATACTTAGCCACACGAGTATCCTGGTCATTCTTCATGTGAGCATAAGAATAAAGCTTTTCAATCCGGCGCATCAAGTCCAACTGGATTTCCGTCGTTGTCAAAAGACTGTCAGCCGAATCCAGCAAATGCCCAGCCAGACTAGCTGCTTTCTTAACTTCTTCTGAAACCTGCGCCAACTCCGCTTCAAAGGCTTCATCTGTTGGGAAAATAGTAGTCAAATCCCAAGTATATTTTTCTTCAAT
>CAJPQE010000003.1:0-43841 GCA_905372795.1 Streptococcus cristatus
GGTAATTTTGATTCTTAATAAAATAATCTAATCCAGCTATCGGAGATCCAATATACTTAGATAAATTATCTAATGGACTACTCCCTAGCCTATTTAAAACAACATCCCCTACAACAAGAAATAATGCAATTGCCCCTAAACCATACAATAGAATAATTTTGAGTAGCTTACTAGATGATTCGACCCCTGACCATATATATTTTAGGGAATAATATAAGATAAAAATTACAAAATAGCCCGAAACAAGTCCTAGTAATTCTGTCCTACCTGTAGATAGAAGAGAAATAAACAGCGAGGCTAAAGCAATTAATAAAAATAAAAATTTTTGAATAAGGTTCTTCCCATAAAAATACTCTTGACAATAGTAAGTAAACGTCAAAATACCTAGAGAGTAATTGGCTCTAAGAATATTAGCTGTTCCTTTTGAAAAAGAATAATCATAGTTGGTAATCATATACCTCGCACGCTCAATTGCAGTAAATAAATTAGAACTTACAGGCTTACCAGATATCTGGGAGTAATAAACAGAAACCCTAAAAGCATCAACTGATAAAATTCTATAGGCAAAAATGAAAAATATAAATACAATAATGAAAAAAAACATCGGTACTAGAGGTAAACTTCTAAAACTTTTTTTGCTGGAAGTTTTTACAAATGAATTTGAGAGGGACACACCTGCGGAAAACATTATTAACCCTACTACTAAGATTAATAATGTTACAAAGCTAAGAGGAGATCCCCACTTATTTACAAAGTGTATCGTTCCTAATGAAGCAAATAACCAAATAACTAAATTGATAATACCTGGATTAGATAAATCTTTTCGTATTAGTAAAAAATAAAAATACAATATAAGCGATATCATTAGACTTAATAAAATAGCCATCGTTATCTCTCTACACTCTCTTCCCAATCATCTCTCAACCGAACATGTCGTTCACCTTGCTCTGATTTAGGTGGCAACGTCATATAGTCACCATATCGATTTGCTAAATACTCATCAGCTCTATTGGGTCCATAAAATTCCTTCCCTTCAAATGGGTACTTTCGTGCAGGATAAAAAACATCGTAATCTAAAACCTCTCCTAAATAACCCTTAACTCCGTATGCAATAGTAATTTTTGAGGTTTTTTTATTAGACTTCAAAAATTTTTCCATTAGTTTATATAGATTTCGTGGTCCTATTAAAATTGCTGGCAAACCAACAATTTTTCTAATTAGTAAATTTTCCCTTAACTCATCTGAGTATTTCGATAAATAATGGAGGTGTGGTGTATATTTTTTATAACATCTAGAACTACTATAGGATAGATCCACTAAACGAAAAAGACTCCCTTTAATTTTTCTGACCAAGTTATTTTCTGGTACAAAATCAATCGGCAACATATCCAAATATAGATATTTTTTCTTACTAAATCCTTCTCCCAAAACATCAAAATAAGTTAGAAACTTGCTTTGAATTTTAGTATATTTAAAAATGTTACTTTTTTCATTTTTAGGTGAAATTAATTGAAAATTTTTGCTCTCCGCAAACAAATATGTTAACCGTTCATATTCTTCTCGGAACATAACCAAATCAATATCATCATCCCAAGGAATGTAGCCCTTATGACGAAGGGAACCAATTAATGTACCAGCAACCATATAGAATGTCAAACCATAGTTCTCACACTCTTTCTCAAAATCAACAAGCATGGACAAATACGCTTCTTGTAATTTTTTTAATTGAGTTTCAGAAATAGTTTGATACATCCCTTTAAAACAATCATCACGCGCTAATTCCCACTCAATTTTAGATGTCCCTCTCATTTTATCTCCTCATTATTTTAGCAAACAGCCTCTGCAATCTTAATGAATATATAATATCACTGAAAAATGCTCGAAAACCATTATAAAATTGTTTTAATTTATACATCTCTCTAATTGACTTAAAGGTCCGCTTTTCTATAAATTCTGCTCTTGCTTTATATAATTTACCATAGTTCTCAGCTACTTCTTTAACTTCATAATTCTCAATTTCTGTAGAGAGATTTGTTACAACCTCATATCTTTTATACATTTTTGTATAATAGTTTAGTCGTTCCTCTAATGAATTATGAAAAGATGAACTTTTGGAAGAGAGTGTGACATTACTTAGGTGTAAGCGATGGCTGTCTAGAATTGTGTCCAATTCAACAACCTCTCCGAATAAGCAAGAAAGCATACCAAATAATACATCATGAAACTGAAAACAAGGGTATTCAAAATATTTATTTTCAATAATAGTTTTCAGTACCTCTGAACGAAATACTGTTTGATACCCTGACGGCCATGATTGAAGTATTTTTTTTACTGGATAAATTCTAGACTTGCTAGTTGTATTCAATTCTTTAATAACCTCACCAGTCTCATTGATATACCTTGATTTACAGAATACCATTGAAATCTGTAAATTATAAAATTCCTTCATCATTGACTCAATTTTACAATCATCCCAAATATCATCCTGATCAGAGAAGAAAGTATAGCCCTTATCTACCATTTTGGTTAGATTGATAAAAGTTCTATAGTGCCCCTGATTGGATTCATTTTGGTAAATTTCCCATGCAACTAAATTATATTTTTGAATAAATCTATTAACAATATCAAACGTTTTATCCGTCGAACAATCATCCAAAATAATAACTCTATCTGCAGGAAGTGTTTGGCTACGAATCGAATATAGCTGTTGCTCTATAAATTTCTCTCCATTATAAGTTGCCATCAATACTGTAATCATATTATTTCCTTAATATCTTTTCATAAATAAATTTTTTCACACCAGATGGCATATATACAAAAATTCTAATATAAATTTGATTTAAAAAAGCATCTCTTTTATTAACCAGACCATTTGTAAGCATAAACTTATTTAATATATTCCAACTTGCTATCTGTTCTTTATTCCCTCTTCGATTATACATCCCATTCCCCACACGAGCATAAACAAGAGTCTCAGAAATATTTGCTAGTCTAGCTCCTGTAGCAATCATACGTACCCAAAGATAATAATCCTCAACATATGGAAGCGGTAAATAACCTCCTGCTTTCTCAACACTGGGCTTTCTAAACATCACTGTCATATGACACATAGGATTTCGTCTCTTAGCCATATGAACAATTTCATCATGCGATTGAGGAACCTTTTTTTCTGAAACAACCTCTAACGGAGAGTTTAAAAACTCAGTAATGTTTCCCCCAAGTAAATCTATATCCGGATTATGCTTAATAAAGGTCAATTGAGACTCAAACCGCGTATCTACGGCTATATCATCAGAGTCCATACGAGCCACCCACTCATAACTACAATGTTTCAAACCTTCATTCAATGCATCACCTAGACCGACATTTTTTCTAAGAGGGACTGTCTTTAAACAAGGAAACTTTTTTCTGAACTCTTCCAAAATATCGTAAAGCCCATCATTAAGCGGTCCATCTTCAACTACTACCACTTCAGTTGGCATTATTGTTTGATTTACTAAAATACTATCTAAAGCAGCCTGAAGATATTCTGGTGTTTCTTTCTCATATACTGACATTAGTACTGAAAAATTCATTTCTTCCCTTTCTGTCTTGGTCCTCCTTCAACAACACCGTCACTTTTTAAAACACTTAGAATCGTTCCAAAGAAACAGCGACAATCTAGAGCAAAGGATACGTTTTTTACATAGTAGCCATCAAGTTCAGCTTTTTGTTTGATTGGTAGTTCATCACGACCATTAATCTGTGCCCAACCAGTCAATCCTGGTAACACATCATTAGCACCATACCTATCACGTTCCTCAATCAAATCATATTGATTCCAAAGGGCAGGCCGAGGGCCGATGATGCTCATGTCTCCAACAAAAATATTCCAAATTTGCGGTAATTCATCAAGAGATGTTTTGCGCATGAATTTCCCAACCTTCGTAATCCATTGTTCAGGATTTTCTAATAAATGAGTGGGAGTGTCTTTAGGTGTGTCAATCCGCATCGTTCTAAACTTTAAAATAAAAAAGTGTTTTTTATGTAATCCTATACGTTTTTGTTTAAAAAGTACTGGTCCCTTTGAATCTAACTTTATGGCTATAATCAGAACAAGAAATAGAGGTGATAATACAATCATGCCGCTCAAGGACAAAATAATATCAAGAATGCGTTTAATAAATTTATACATACTTTATCTCCCCCTACTGTTGCGCAAATTTTATTAATTTAGCTTTCAATTCTGCTCCATCTAATTTGGAAATAGAATCAATGAAAGCTGTTACTTCTGAATTAGGTAAAGCTTGAACATTTCCTACAAATATTTTTTCATAGATTTGTTCATCAACTCGCTCTTCAGTAGAGAGCAATTCCTCATATAATTTCTCTCCTGGGCGAATTCCAGCTTCTACAATTTGGATTTCCTCTTCCGTATGACCGCTCAAGGTAATCATTTTTTTAGCTAAATCTAAAATCTTAACTGGCTCACCCATATCTAACACGAAAACTTCTCCACCATGCATTAGCGCACCCGCTTGAATAACAAGACGACTTGCTTCAGGAATAGTCATGAAATACCGTGTCATTCGGAAATCTGTGACGGTAATTGGACCACCGTTCGCAATTTGCTCCTTGAACAAAGGCACTACACTACCTCGACTGCCTAAAACATTCCCAAAGCGAACCGCTGCAAACAAGGTCTTCCCTTCCTCATTCAAACTCGTAACAATCATTTCAGCCACACGTTTTGTAGCTCCCATGACATTTGGAGGATTCACAGCCTTATCTGTAGAAACCATTACAAATTTAGCAACTCCAGCTGCTTTCGCAGCTTCAGCCACATTTTTAGTTCCATAAATATTGTTTTTTACTGCTTCAGTTGGGTTGTATTCCATCAGTGGGACATGCTTATGAGCTGCCGCATGGTAAACACGATCAGGTTGATACTCACGCATAATATGGAATATCCGTTCTCGATCTTGTATATCCGCGATAAGAGGCACAATTTCGACTTTATCTCCATATTGAGCAAGTAATTCTTTATGAATCAAATAGATAGAATTTTCTCCATGACCTAAAAGTAGCAATCTAGCGGGAGAAAAACGAGCAATCTGACGACAAAGCTCTGAACCAATTGAGCCTCCTGCTCCTGTCACCAAAATTGTCTTACCATCAATATTGGATTGCAAACTCGTTTGATCAAGTCTAACTTCTTTTCTTCCCAATAAATCAGCAATATCAATTTCCCGTAATTTATGTACTTTTAGCTTTCCTGTAACCACTTCTTCATATTTTGGCATGGCACTAACTTTAGCACCTGTCTTTTTACAAAGAGAAAAAAGTCGTTCATACTCATCTGGTTTTAGAGAAGGAATTGCTAGGACAATTTGACTTATCTCATAATTTGCTACAATTTCAGGGATTTGCTTATCCGTACCAACAACTTTGACACCGTGCAAAAACGATCCTTGCTTACTGGTATCACTATCTACAACAGCAACAATCTTTAACTCAGGTGACTCTTTTAAAGCCGTTTTAATAAATAGGCTTCCACCATCCCCTGCTCCGACAACCAGCGTTCTACTTACTTTGCTTTCTTCAACCTCTGTATAGGTTGTTCCGTTTTTAAAACTAAACCACATTCTCCAGCCAAGACGCATGGACATAGTAAATAAAACAGAGAACATGCAACTAAGCAATAAAAAACGATAGCTTGTATGCAAGGATAGCGCAAGTTCTACTAAGAAAACAATAAAGTAAGCACCTACCAAGGTTAGACTGATCGTGCTGAGAGTTTTATAGTCCGTGTAACGATTGATAATCGAAAAAAGTTTCGTTTTGATTCCAATTAAAAAATAGAGCACTACTGTCATTGTTAAGGTTTGTACAAAACTCAAATCTGACAGCAAAACATATTCAGATAAAAAGAAGTATGCCACAAAACCACTAAAATATATTAAAACAGCATCTGCTATCATCAGAATAATTCTTTTTTGTGATCGTGTTAATTCCATAATATCCCTTTATTTTTTTCTATTCTTTACTCAAATTATCCCCATAGTGTCCATAGGAACCATAGAAACCATATTTGTCTGCTTGGACATTGTATTTATTTAAGACCACGCCAAGGAATGGTGTGGATGATTGTTCCAACTGCATTTTAGATTTCTGAACCATTTTCCGTTTGACTTCATTTGTCGATACGACTAAAAGGCTAGCATCGCAAACTTTGGCAATCAAGGTTGCGTCTACCACCATACCAATAGGCGGCGTATCCACAATAATATAGTCGTAATGACGGCGCAAGACGCTCATCATAGTGGTAAATCGTTCACTCTGGAGAAGAGCCGTTGGATTAGGTGACGCTTGTCCTGAGGTGATGACGAAGAGATTTTCCTCATCCGTTTCACACAGTCCTTGAGATAGGTCTGTATTTCTCGCAAGATACTCTGTCAAGCCAGAAACCTTCTCACCGCTCTTAAAGACTCCACCTAGCATTTTTGAATTTCGGATATCTGCATCAATCAAAAGTGTCTTATGACCCGCCTTGGCAAAGGTCAGGGCAAGATTGGTTGAAGTTGTCGTCTTTCCCTCACCTGGGAAGGTAGAACTAACAGCAATCACCTTGATATCTTCACCGCTAAGTTGGATATTGGTCCGAAGGGCATTGTAATACTCCTCTACCCGTGAAATAGAAAGTTTTTTCTTTTTTGCTAACTCTAGTATTGGCATTGTATCTCCTAACCTACCTTACTCATATCTGGGATGACACCAAGCAGGGTCATTCCTAGGGTTTCTTCGATATCTTCTGGCTTCTTGACACGGTCATCAAGGATTTCCACGCTCACTACTACAAGGACCATCAAGACACCACCCGCAAGCACTCCAATGATAGTATTGCGACGGATGTTTGGAGAAGACGGTGTTTTTGGCGTTTCTGCTTCTTCCAGCGTTGTAACGTCGGATACCTTGGTAACAGCGATGATTTTCTCAGCAGCAACTTCGCGCAAAGTATTGGCAATACGGCTTGCTTCTGCTGGATCCGCATGCGTAACCGTAATAGACACAATCCGAGTATCTGTCGGTACAGTCACCGTCACCTTAGATGCCAAGTCAGATGGTGAACCTGACAATTTCAATTCTGAAATGACGGATGCCAAAACATCTTGTGACAGGATGATTTCCTTGTAGTCCTTTACCAGATAAGAACCAGCCTGCAAGTCTTGGTTTGTCAAGGTAGGATTTTCGCCCTGCTGACGATTGACAACGTAGATACGCGTCGTGCTCTTATAAGCAGGCTTAGCAATAAAAACGCTATAACCTAAGGCTAGAATACCTGTCAATAAGGCAGTTAAGATAATTAAAAATTTCTGTTTCCAAATTGTCTTCAACAGAGACAACACATCGATTTCGATCATTTGATTTTCTTGATTCATGTATTTACTTTCTCCAGAGTTTGATTGATTAAATAAACTCGTTACTTAATAAGATTTCTTGGTTTGTCTTAAAGAGTTCTTCCGCACGCTCAGCGCCATATTTTTTCGCGACAATCTGATAGGCCTTTTGCATATAAGGCGGTCTGTCATCGAGATTGTGCATATCGCTGGCAACGAAATGAACTAAGTTCCGTTCTAGAAAGAACTGAACACGCTTTTTCATAAATTTGTAACGATCACCAAAAAGCTTTGGTTTCAAAACATTTGAACTATTGACCTGCATATAGCAGCCCATATTGATCAATTCGCTGACCCTGTCTTCGTCATTTTCCAGACAGTGATAGCGCTCAATATGTGCCACTACCGGAATCATACCGAGGCGAATGACATTGCCCAAGGCTGAGTGAATATCCTTGTAGGGTGTATTCATACTAAACTCGATCAAGACATACTTAGTGCCACCTAGACCGGGAAATGTCCCCTCTTCTAGCTTTTTCAAAATATCACTAGTATAGTAAATCTCCGCTCCATATAGCACGGTCAAATCGTCAGCAACTTGCTTGGCCAACTCCTGCACTTGCTTAAAGTTTGCTGCAATTTTTTCTTCAGGCGTTTCAAACATGCCCTTTCGGCGATGAGAAGTAGAAATAATGGTGCGAACGCCCTGACGATAGCTTTCTTCGAGCAGACGTCGGCTATCCTCTAGTGTCTTAGGACCGTCATCCACATCAAAAATGATATGCGAGTGAATATCAATCATGCTTTACTTCCCTTCCATTACTTCCTGAATCGCTGCTTTGGCAGCTGCCAAACTATTTTGATCAATTTCCATCATGTAGAGATTGGCTTCTGGCATCGCGTGGGAAGGCAGACCTGTATTTCCAGTTCCAGTCAAGGCCTGAGAAGTCACATTATAACTTCCGCCTGACTCCAGCTGAGTATTGATCAGATTCATCATTGTTTCCAAGCTCATATCGGTCTGGACAGAATCCTGCAATCCTGAAAGAATGGCGTTGTAATTCTTCAATGCATCTGTTGAAGTCAGCTTTTTAATGACTGCTGCAATGACTTTTTCTTGGTTCTTACCACGATCATTATCTCCGCCATTTAGAGAATAACGTTCACGGACGAAAGTCAACGCTTGTTCAGAATTTAATGAAATATTACCAATAGGATAATGAGTATTTCCTACAGTAAACTCTTGGTCGTTCTCAATATCAATCCCACCCAGCAAGTCAATCAACTTGAGGAAGGAAGTGAAATTTAGCCGGACATAATAATTCAAATCAATACCGTAGAGGTTTTCCAAGGTGTGAACTGAAGCATCTACGCCGTAAATACCCGCATGAGTCAGCTTATCCGGCTGATTAAGGCCACCGTCCGCAATTGGAACATAGGCATCTCGTGGTGTGGTTGTCAGCAAGACTTTCTTGGTCTTACGATTGACTGTCATGATAATGTTGACATCCGAGCGTGACACAGAAGAAATCGGGCCATAAGTGTCAATACCACTGACATAGATATTGAAGACCTCTGCATTTGGATCTTGCTTGCCAATAGCTGTATCAATCTTCTTGCTTATCTTATAAGTATAGATTTTTTTAATTTTTGAAGCATAGTCAGGATCTTCGCCACGAATCGTATCTTCAAAGACACTATTCAAGACCATAGCCTTGACTTCACCAGAAGTTAACGATTTATAGGCAGCGAGATAAGAAGATGCTGTATCCACTGTTAGCTCATGCCCTTGTGTCTGACTGATATTTTTCATCAGCGCTTGGACATTGTCTTGGTCATTGCCTGATGGTGCTAAGACATTTGTCAACTGCTTGAGGTTCTTAACATCACTATCTGCCGGCACCACGATACTCATTTCATACTCAGAGTAGTTAGAAGTGGAATTAACGCCAGCCGACAAGTCGACTAAACCCTTTACAGCATACATAGACACTGACCCCACAAGCAGGGCTACTATTAGAATAGCACTGGTGGTCTTTCCTGCCTTACCCTTGAAAATCAGGAATCCTAATAGGACTGCCACTGCTAGGATGAGGACTGTCACTAAGATATTCACATAGCGAAAAGCTAGAAAATGATAGCGGAAAATTGTGAAAATCAAGAAGGCTGCTAACAAAGTATAAACACCCAAGAGGGTGCTATTCACTATTTTTAATCGATCGTTTTTCTTTTTAGACTTTTTTGCTCTCTGATACATTCACCTTACTACTTTCTGTGCGAAATTACTCTAGTCTATTATAGCATAAAAACATGGCTTTTTAAGAAATTCTTAAGAATATTACATAATTGTAAAAAAATCCTATTCTTTTGTCAACGACTTCAACTTTGAAATCGAATTCAAGCCAAAACACAGAAAAATAAAGCGATACCAAGGCATTGGCACCGCCTTTTCTGATAAGGAAAATAGAGCTTGGCTCATGAACTCTGAGAGCCACTTTCATCATAAGTAAGCATCTTTAAAAATTGTAGACAACGTTGAACAAAATGTCCTATTTTTATACTGAAAGTTTTGCTCCAATCTAGACGATTATAACAAGCCATCTCGATCCACTTGCTCATAGGCCTGCAAACCATCATTGAGCTTGTCCCAGATGACTACCTGGCCAGACTGAAGGGACTTCTGCACATCAATGATGCGCTGATTGGAAGAACCACGAAATTGTAGCATGAGATTTTTCTTCGTGATATCAAAACGGCCGTCCACCAAGATGTCAATCAGACTCAGCAGCTCCAGCTTGTCCTCCGTTTCCAACATCATCTCTTCCCAAGTGTAGCCCGTCCAAGACCAGATATCCTTGTCCGGCAGCTCTCTCCGAATCCGCTTGACCAAGGGCAGGAGGATGCCTGTATTGAGAAAAGGCTCACCGCCTAGGAGGGTCAGCCCCTGCACATAGGGCTCCGCCAAGTCTTTCATAATCTGCTCCTCCAACTCTTGGGTATAAGGAATGCCAGCGTTGAAGGACCAAGTTGCTGCATTATAGCAGCCCTCACAGTGAAACATACAGCCACTGACATAGAGGGAATTGCGGACGCCTTCGCCATCCACAAAGTTAAAGGCCTTATAGTCAATGATGCGTCCCTTGCTCAGCTCCTCACTTTTCCATTCTTGAGGTTTGGGATTGTTCATCGTCATCCTCCAAATCTATCCAGTAGCGCTGACTTCTGTCGATTGTATTTTCGTAAACACCGCCAGCAGAGAGAATGGTGCGTCGGCTGGCTTCGTTGTCTTCATCGCAGGTAATCAGCACTCGTTCCAATCCTTGTTTTCGAGCCTCTGCTAGTCCTAGCTCTAGCTGCAACTTAGCCAATCCCTTTCTGCGTTGACTAGGCCGGATAGAATAGCCAATATGCCCACCCTCCACAAATAATTTGTCATTCAAGGACAAGCGCAGGGCTAAAAAGCCCAGAGGCAAGCCTGTCTCATCAAAGGATAAAAATTTGATGGCAGGAACCCAGCCTACTGGTAGGTTGGCAGCATCCTCCTGCTGCTCTACAATTCGCAACCAATCCTCATAATCCTTTGCTTGCTTCCAAGCAGAGCCCATGCCACCGTGCATATAGGATTTTGCAGCATCGAACTCAGCAATCATCTCTAAAATTGCGTCTTTATCTTCCAAAGTTGGTCGTCTTAGATCCATGTTCCCTCCTTAATTGACATCAATCCAGTAGCGCTGACTTCTGTCGATTGTATTTTCGTAAACACCGCCAGCAGAGAGAATGGTGCGTCGGCTGGCTTCGTTGTCTTCATCGCAGGTAATCAGCACTCGTTCCAATCCTTGTTTTCGAGCCTCTGCTAGTCCTAGCTCTAGCTGCAACTTAGCCAATCCCTTTCTGCGTTGACTAGGCCGGATAGAATAGCCAATATGCCCGCCCTCCACAAATAATTTGTCATTCAAAGACAAGCGCAGAGCTAAAAAACCCAGAGGCAAGCCAGTCTCATCAAAGGATAAAAATTGGATGGCGGGAACCCAACCTGCTGGCAGATTCTCAGCATCCTCCTGCTGCTCTACAATTCGCAACCAATCCTCATAATCCTTTGCTCGCTTCCAAGTTGAGCCCATGCCACCGTGCATATAGGATTTTGCTGCATCGAACTCCGCAATCATCTCTAAAATCGCATCTTTATCTTCCAAAGTTGGTCGTCGTAACTTCATAAACTATCCTCAATCTAAATCAATCCAATAACGCTCTTTACCAGCTCGAATATCCTCTAAAGCTCCGCCATTAGCCAAAATCACTGCTCGACTGGCAGCATTGTCACTATCGCAAGTCACTAAAGCACGTTTGATATTTTTACTTTTGGCTACTTGCAAGCCTTGTCGCAACTGCTCTTTTGCCAATCCTTTCCCACGCGCAGAGGGACGGATACTATAACCGATATGCCCGCCTTCTTGGAGCAAATGGTCATTGAGCCGTAAGCGCAGATTGAGAAAACCCACAGCCTGACCATCCGCAGCAAAAGAGACCAGTTGGATGTAAGGCACAAAACCTTGCGGCAAGCCTAGACCTGCCTCAGCTAGCTGAATGGTCTCCAGCCAGTCCTCATAAACAAAATCCGCTCCTCCAAAGAAGCCGTCCTGTCGGCTACCAGCTGCTTCAAAGTCAGCCAGCATCTCTAAAATCTTTTCCTTGTCTTCTAGTTTCGGTCGTCTTAGCTCCATAGTGCCTCCTGATACGAAGAGAGTGAGACCGCCTTGCGCCCCACTCTGACTTCTATTATTTCTTGTTCTTTTCTAAAAATTGCTGACGCAGTTTGGCTAGTCGCTCTTTTTTGCCATTGCCTCCCCGCGAATGTTTTTCGTGGAAACGCTGCACCTGAGCCTTTCCTTTGTCGTCCAATTGATACTTTCCCATCTTAATCTCCCTCATACTTAATAGTCGAGCCATTCATGTGCTTGACCCGAGCTGATATTTCCTTGTGGCGGCCGTTGACCATTGGACGGGCTTGCGGATTTCCTAAGTAACCGCAGGTCCGCTTGACCACGTCGACCGTCTTGGGATCGCTGTTGCCACAGTTTGGACAGGTGAAGCCCCGCTCGGTTGGCGTGAAATCTCCCTCAAAGTTACACTTATAACAACGGTCAATCGGTGTATTGGTTCCCAGATAGCCGACCCGGTCATAGGCATAGTCCCAGACAGCTTCCAAAGCCTTGGGATTTTGCTGAAGAACAGGGTATTCACAGTAGTGGATAAAGCCGCCTGAAGCACCCACTTCAGGATAAATCTTCTCAAAGTCCAGCTTTTCAAAAGGCGTTGGATTTTTCCGCACATCGTAGTGGAAAGAGTTGGTGTAGTACTCCTTGTCAGTGATATCTGGAACGATGCCAAACTTCTCTGTATCCAAACGGCAGAAACGGTCAGTCAGACTTTCGGATGGCGTCGAGTAAACAGAGAAATGATAGTCATACTGATCTGACCATTCTTCCACCCTACGCTTCATATCTTTGACAATGGCAACCGTAAATTCCTTGGCTTCTGGATTGGTCTCCCAATTACCGCCATAAAAGACTGCTGCCACTTCATACAAACCGATATAGCCTAGGGAAACCGTTGCACGACGGTGAGTAAAGAGCTGGTCTACCTGATCATACTTGCCCAAGCGTTGGCCAAAAGCCCCATACTGATAAAGAATCGGCGCATTGGCTGGACTGGCTTCCTTGGTCCGCTCCACTCGGTAGACCAAAGCATCTTCAGCGATATTCATCCGCTCGTTAAAGATTTCCCAGAATTTATCCAAATCCCCCTCAGATTCAAGCGCAATCCGTGGCAGATTGACAGTCACGACACCTAGATTCATACGGCCGGAGTTGACTTCCTGACCATTTTCATCTTTCCAGCCTTGCAGGAAAGAACGGCAGCCCATCGGTACCTTGAACGATCCAGTCAAGTCGATAATCTTGTCATAGGAAAGCACATCTGGATACATGCGCTTAGTGGCACACTCCAGAGCCAGTTCTTTGATGTCGTAGTTAGGGGTTCCCGGCTCGAGATTGAGTCCACGCTTAAGGGTGAAAATTAGCTTGGGAAAAATTGCTGTGCGGTGCTCGCTTCCTAATCCCTTGATACGGATATTGAGAATGGCCTTCTGAATTTCCCGCTCAAAACGGTTGGTCCCCAGACCAAAGCCCAGCGAAGTAAAAGGAGTCTGACCGTTAGAGGTAAAGAGAGTATTAATCTCATACTCTAGCGACTGCATGGCATCGTAGATATCCTTCTTGGTCTTCGCCCAAGCGTATTCTTCCTGCTTATCCGGTAAAACCCACTGCTCTGCATCCTTGAGGTGCTTTTGATAATTAAGCTCAGCATAAGGCGCCAAGACCTCATCAATCCGATCGGCTGAGCAGCCACCGTACTGGCTGGAAGCTACATTGGCAATGATTTGCGAGATTTGCGCTGTCGCAGTCTGAATAGACTTGGGACTCTCTACTTCTGCATTCCCAATCTTGAAGCCATTTTTCAGCATGCCGTCAAAGTCAATCAGACAGCAATTCGTCATCGGTGTATAAGGGCTGTAGTCCAAATCATGGTAGTGGATGTCCCCCTTCTGGTGGGCATTGGCCACATGAGGCGGCAACATCTTAAGCCCAATGGACTTGCCAACAATCCCTGCGGTCAAATCCCGTTGGGTATTGAAAACATCGCTGTCTTTATTAGCATTCTCATTAACCACCGTACGATCTTTGTTGAGGAGTTTGTCAATGGTAAAGTTGATATCCGTCGCTTTTGAGCGCTCAAAATCCCGTTGGGTGCGGTAAGTGATGTAGTTCTCCGCAATGGCATATTCCTTGGCATTCAAAAGCTCATGCTCAACGATGTTCTGAATCTCATAGATTTTGACATACTTAGCGAAGCGACTGCTGATTTCTGCCACAACACGGTCTGTAATGGTTTCGAGCTTAGCTTCCAGCATGGGCGTCATGGGACCAAGGTCCTGAGCCGCTCGTACCATAGCCTTATAGATCTTAGTCACATCAAAAGCTACTCTCCGGTCGTCTCGCTTCTCAACGTAGATGGTAGGCGCTGTATCAAATTTTGCTTCTCTTAAAATCATCACAAACACTTCCTCTTCTCAATTAATCATCTACCAAACATTATATCACTCCAAAATAAAAAATCAATATGTTGTGGTAAAATTGTTATTTTTTTATTTTAAACACAACATATTGATTTAATTACTTGATTTGATAAAGCTTGAAGTGATTGAGTTTTAGGCTCACTTCTTCATAATCTTGAGAAATTTTCTTTTTCACATCCGAAAAGAGTTTCACATCTTTATTGACTAAAATAAACTTTGGACTCGCTTCGTTTAAAGCATTACGCAAGAAAATGCGATTTTCCTCCGTTCCTGTGTAAAGCGACGGACTCAGTAGAGAAACAGCGGATAAACGCTGCGCTTTTTTATAGAGGCTAGCTGTACTGTCCCAAGCATAAATGCTATCCTTGCTAGTGCTGTTTTCACGAATATGTTGGGCAGCCAGATTTCTCTCTGCTGAAACTCCGTTGGATAGAATATACTCATTTACAAATGGATAAGCTACGAGATAAAGCATCGCAAGCAAAGGCAGAAAGAGTTGCTTGCCCAAGTAACGATTCCAGCTAGAAGTCTGGGTAGGCTTACGGTGGCGTCTTTCATGTCCATCCCTGTCTCCACCTGTATCCAGCCACAAGGCCAGTAACAGCAAGGCAAAAGGCAGAGTTGTCAACAATTGATAAGCGCCCTTCTCTGGCAGGCCTAGAACTCCAATAAAGCTGATAGGAAGACCTAGCAAACCAATGAAGCGCATACCACGCGCAGCAGTTGGTTCTTCTTTGAGAGCAAAAGCCGTCATCAACGCTGTCGCAAAACCTAATCCTAGGAAAAGCAAACCATAATAGAGCAAATGATCTAATAAATAGCTGCTATTGAGACGAAAAGCCTCTAGAACATAAGTAACTTGGCTAATCGCCACACCAAAGGAACCATTCAAAACTGTATAGTAGCCCAGTGGATAAAAGACTAGAGAAAAACCTAATAGACTTGCCAGCAATTGATAAAAGCCACGCGCTTTTCGCTTGTCAGCGATATTGTACAGAAGCAAAAACAGCGTCGTCAATGAGTAAAAGAGCAGACTAAAAGCTGGCTCGATTAGAAAAGCCAAGGCTCCAACCATCCCAAAACGAATAAAAGACTCATCACGGACACGTCCTTGTAAGTACTTCACGAGATGGTACAAACTCCGAAAGATAAATGGAAAAGTAAAAATAATAGAATAGGTTCCGCCAAATCCCAGTGTCAGCACAAACAAATAGAACAGAATTGTAATCTGGCGAGCTAGACCACTTCTAACCGTTATTTGTGAAATTGTCTGGAAGAGATATATTCCTGCCAAGGTCAAAGCCACTACTTGGAAAAGTAAAAACAATAGCTGACCCAAAAATAAATTCCCCAACCAGCTTACCAAGTAGTAGAGAAGACCGCTAGTTCCATAAATATTTGCATAGGCAACTTCTCCCTGAGTCAAGGCCCAGCCAGCATATAGATTTTGCGATTGCAAATTGGTGGCTAAGTTGGTTAGTAGAGGATTGATGACACTGGTCAAACTGACCAAAACGCTCCAAAAAAATAGTTGTAAGGAAGGAAGCGGCTCGATTATTTTCTCTAACCGCCGTCTCTCACTCGTATTTTGCCAGGTTTCTGCGGACATAGATACTAAAATTTCCACGTTTTCCTGCTGATTTCTATCGTTCATAAAAGTTCTCCTTGATTTCCATACTCTATAGTATATCAAAAAGCACTCTTTCTGTCAGCCTTATCTTGGCTCCCTTTCTTCTCCTGTTTCTTCTTTGCCAAGCGCTCCAAATCGCGGAATTTCAAGTAAACTAGCCGCTCTTCTGGACAAGGAAGCCGATAAATTATTTTTGCTATTTCCATCTATAATCCTCCTTTGATTCTCTGTCCACTACTTACTATTCGTAAAATAAAGGCGAGCATCCCAAGAAAGTGTCATTTATAGCTTCTCCAGCAAATCTGCTCAGCAAGAGACAGAAAAAAGAGGCTGGAACAAAAGTCCTAGCCTCTCAATTGTCTTTGGATTGTCAAGCAAGACGCAGTGGTTGAGTGGGCTCTACTACGCTGATTTCATCAGCTTTTACAGCCCTACTCAACTGTGCGGAGGTGGGACGACGAAATCGAATTCTAACGAATTACCGATTTCTGCCCCACTCTCTTTAAAGTAGCGGAGCAAATAATTGCATGATTTCCTTCAGTAAACGCTGGTACCAGCTATTCTGAAGGGTTTCAAGCGAGATTTCTTTGGAAATGTCAAACAAGCCTTCAAAATCCTGCTTAATGTCCGCAATCGTTTCTGTCTGATACATAAGGACGGCATTTTCATAATGATGCACCAGACTACGGTAGTCAAAATTAATAGTTCCGACCACGGCTAACTCATCATCCGAAATAACGTTCTTACTGTGGATAAAACCAGGAGTGTACTCATAAATCTTAACACCAGCCTCCAGCAAGTCTGGATAAGCACCACGAGTGACTATCTGAATCAGCTTTTTATCAGGAATAAATGGCGTCACAATGCGAACATCCACCCCTCTCATGGCTGCATTTTTTATATCCTCTGTCAAATCATAATCAATAATCAAATAAGGAGTCGTAATATAGACATAATCGATGGCTTGATTGATGATATTCTGGTAAACAGTCTTGCCCACCTGTTCCTTATAAATCGGCTTAGGGCCACTACCATACGGAATATAAAGCCCTTTGCCTTCCACTCGCTGGCTATCAAAATGATAACGGTCAAAGTCTGTAATTTCCCCGCGATTAATGTACCAATTCATCAAGAAAAGACGGGTCAAAGCCTTCACTGCACTACCTTCCAGACGGACACCGCCATCTTTCCAATGCCCGAAGCGCACGATATGGTTGATATACTCGTCTGCTAGATTGATTCCGCCTGTATAGCCGACTTGCCCATCCACCACCAAAATCTTGCGGTGGTCACGATTGTTATAGGCCACCGTCATCCGCGGAATCACCTTATTAAACTTATGGGCATCAATTCCTATCTTGCGCAGCCTTTTCGTATAATCTCCTGAAAGAGTCGCCATACAGCCAATGTCATCGTAGAGCAGTTTGACTTCAACTCCCTGCTGGACCTTATCTACTAAAATCTCAAGGATACGATTCCACATCAAACCTGGATCAATGATATAAAATTCCAGAAAAATGAATTTCTTGGCTGAGCGCAAATCATCCAGCATAGCCTCAAACATCTCTTCACCAAGGGAGAAATACTGCGAAGCCGTGCCATCGTAGACATCTGCATTGTGATCCATACTCAGCAAGGACTTGACAATTCCGAAAGCTGATTTATTTTCCTGCTTGAGTTCAACTCGCAAGTCATAGCTGTTGTCCTCTCGAAACTTCATTGAGTCCATTTTTTCCAGCTGCTGAATTTCTTTTTTGGAAAGGCGTCGCTCCCCGATCATCAGATAGAGCAAGAAGCCAAAAACGGGCACAACTGCAAATAAGATCCAAGTCACCTTGCTTTCGGGAGGCATATTCCGATTGACAATCGCCAAGATAGTCCCAATATATAAAGAAACAATGACAAGGGCTGACAACCAATTGGGCACTAACAGATTAAAATAGAAAAAGGCCGCAAAAACAAGAAATAATTCTAGTAACATGATAATGATGCTGAAACCATACTTGGACATCAGCAAACGAAACTTGCCTAGATCCATCTCAATCCTCCCTCGTTTCATATTTCATCTAGTATAACAATAATTAGCAGCAATTTCAAAACTTTTTAAAATAAAATAGTCTCTAGTCCAAGGTTAAAGGAAGTCCTTGCACTCCGTTATCCACAAACGCAAAAAGCTGGAGCATCTGCCCAGCCTTTTGTAGGATATTCCTTTTTGAACATTATTGCTTGGTGAAGACGATTGTGTCGTCATCATCGTTTTCCTGCGACAAATCTTCCAGAGTCAGTTGATTGCCTTCTACGCGATAGCGCTTAACGTCGTCCCCGACAATCATGGTTTGATTAGTCGGATCAACCTGCACCTGTTCAATTTCCTGCTCACCGTCGCGTTCGACTTTGGACAGGGTTCCTTTATTTCCAGAAACTTCTAGGGTTAAGGCATCGCCTTCATGAGTGGCCTTATAGGTCCCATCTAAGTCACTAGCTGCCGTTTGACTGGCGGTAGAAGCCTCTGAACTACTAGTATTTGCGCTACTGTTTGTATTGCTACTTGATGACACTGTCTCCGTTGACTGAGAAACAGAGGAACTCGCTTGAGATTGAGCAGCCTGATTGGATGGATTTTGACCAGAATTGCCACAAGCTACCAATACAAAAGCGGTCATAGCCGTAAGGGCTGAAAGAACTAATTTTTTTGAAACCTTCATTTTGTTTCTCCTTTCTTTGTTCCACTTCCATTTTACCAAACAAGGCTTTCTATGGTCAACTTATACACTATGGAGGTAGGCTCGAACCTCTGCAATGAAATAGAGTGAGCCCGTTACAAAAAGAACTTGGTCGGCCGTCTGCTCTCGTTTAAAATTCTCGATAAAGGCTCTATAATCCGCCACGTATTCAAAGTCCGCAGCTTCTGCCTGCCCCACAGATTCTCCGTAGTCAAAGCTAGTCACCGTCACCTGAACCTCTGGCAGAGCCTCCTGCAAATAGGCCAGCATACCGCTATAATCCTTGCGCTTCAAAGCTCCAAACAGCAGGCTGCATGTCTTGCCCTTCTGCCCCTTGATAAACTCGACCAGACGCGCCAAAGCTGGTAAATTATGAGCACCATCCAGATAGATATTCGGGCTAAATTCCTCTAGCCGCCCCGCCCAATGGGTCTTCTGCAAAGAAGAAGGAAGCAGAGAAAAATCAATTTCCCATCTCATTTGCTTCATAAAAAGCAGAAAGGCCTGCAAAGCCAGCGCTGCATTTTCTTCTTGGTAAGCACCTTGTAATCCCAAAACCAAATGCGATAAAAGCAGGTCTTTATTCTTAAAAGAACGATCAGAAAACCAAAAATCTCGACCGTATTCGTACAAATCCAAGTCCAAGCTTGCTGCCCGCTGCTCACAGACCCGACGAGCCTCCTCCGACAAGGGGCCAATGACTGCGGAACGACCTTTTTTGAAAATACCAGCCTTCTGCTCTGCAATCGCTGTAAGCGTCTGCCCCAGCGTCTCCTGATGATCCAAGCCCACTGAGGTCACCACTGCAACTTGCCCATCCAAGACATTGGTCGTATCCAACAGTCCGCCAATTCCTACCTCGATGAGAGCCAGAGCAACCTTCTCCTCTCTGAAATAAAGAAAGGCCAGCAAGGTCAGGATTTCAAAATAGGATAGCTGGTCGTGCGTCTTGACCAATTCTCTCTCCATCTCCTGAATCTGCCGCCCTAAGCGGACAAAATCAGCATCCGAAATCGGCAGACCATTGATACAAATACGGTCATGGACGCTGACCATATGCGGAGATGTAAAGCTAGCTACCTTTTTTCCCTGATCGGCAAATAAATTCCGCATAAAAGCAATAGTAGAGCCCTTGCCGTTCGTTCCTGTCACATGAATGACGGGGTAAGCCCGTTCAGGATTCCCCAGCAAATCTACCGCTCTCTGCATCCGTTCCAGACCTGAACGAAAGTTTAGACCAATACGACCATTCAACCATTTTTCAATTTCATTCATCACTTTTCCTACATAAAAAGAGAAGCGAAGCAGACTTCAAAGGTGAATCGCCACTCGCTTCTCGCTTTTCTATTCTTTGTAAAGAAACTAGCTGTGACCAAGCTGTGATAAGTTCTCCAACTGGCTGGCTTCCTAATTTCTAAGTTCAGGCTAAAAAGGTCCCCCGGACCTTCCTCGCTCTTTAGTTTTCAAGCTCGGGCTAAAAAGGTCCCCCAGACCTTTTTACTCCTCCATAAAGCTGTTGAAGACTTCTTCAATCATATCCCACTCTGCATCAGAGTCTTCTGGGATTGGCTCCAATTCGCCTTCTGTGCCGTCTTCATTTTCTGTAAATGAGTAAGCTTGGATTTCAACTTCGCCGTTCTCATCTTCTTCAGCATTGACCGGTACCAAGAGTACGTAATTTTTTCCAAACTCTTCTTTGCCATCAATGGTCAAAAGAATTTCAAACAAATTCTCGTTTCCTTGCTCATCTACCAAGGTAATCAACTCAGGTTTTTCCTGTTCGTGGTCATGGTTATGGTTATGATCGTGTGCCATAATAATTTCCTCAACTCTTTCTAAAAGTTTCTATCTAAATAATTCTGTAAAATTAGCTGAGCCGCCAATTTATCAATCACTTTTTTACGCTTGCTGCGGCTGACATCTGCCTGTTCAATCAGCATGCGCTCAGCAGCCACTGTCGTCAGACGCTCGTCCTGATACTCAACTGGAATTTGGAAAAGCTGGGCAACCTTCTCGCCATAAGCCTTACTCGCTTCCACTCGTGGACCGCTGGTATTGTTCATATTTTTAGGGAGGCCAAGCACAAACTTGTCCACCTTATATTGCTCGACAAGCTCCGTCAAACGCTCAAAACCGAACTGCTCTTTCTCTTCATCAATCTGAATGATTTCAAGTCCCTGAGCGGTGAAGCCAAGTGGATCGCTAATTGCGACGCCCACTGTTTTCGAGCCGACATCTAGTCCCATAATTCTCATCAGAGGTCAATGCCTTGCCCTTTCAGATAATAACGCACCAGTTCCTCTACGATTTCATCGCGTTCGTATTTACGAATCTGATTTCGAGCATTATTATAACGAGGCACATAAGCAGGATCTCCACTCAGCACGTAACCTACGATTTGATTGATTGGATTATAGCCCTTCTCATTGAGTGACTTGTAGACATCGGTCAAAGTCTCGCTAATTTCTTTTTTGTTTGAATCATCAAGATTAAAACGTACAGTTTCGTCTGTAAATCCCACAATTACACCCTCTTTCTTTAAGAATACCATCATTATAGCATAATTACAGCAGTTTCACAAACTTAATCCATGTAAATTTTCTACTTTTTCGACATTTTTTCAACTATTTACCGTTCCTTCCCATCAAAAAACTAGCCCTTTTTCAAAGACTAGTTTTCATCAGAAATATTAGGACGGATTGCTAATTTCCTTGCCTCCTTCATCTTGGAAGGACTTGATAAATTCTTCTGGAGTCTGAGACTTCATTTGGCTAAAGATTGGCCCATAGGTCGGTACTTTAGAAGCCGCATCGTAATCAAGATTTGTCGGATCGATAATAAAATCAATATCAACAGTGCCTTTTTCAGTCACTTTAACATTCACTTGAATACCTTTTACTTGTTCAAGTTTATCCACTCCTGAACTTTGCTTGAAGCTCTTGCTCACCTCTTCTTGCAGAGAGGACAAGTCTTGACTAGCTAAGGCAGACTTAGCTTCTTCTGGCAAATTTTGTGAAATAGCAATATTCACTTTTTCATACTTCTTGCCCGCGTAGGTAACTGTCAAGGTCATCGTTTGATCAAGGCCTTGTACCTTTTGATTTAACTGATAAGACTTGGTAACCGATTTATCTTTTGCCTTGCTTTGGACAGACTGATTGCTACCAGCTTTTCCACTATGTGATTGTTGTCCACAAGCTGTCAACACCGCCAAACTAGCCATTAAAAGTACTACTGATTTTTTCATTTCTTTCTCCTTTTTGGTTTTCTATGATTGACAAGAAGCTTCCTTACTGTTGCTCCTCAGCCCCGTTCATCAATAAATTATTGATATATTCTTCAGGTGGCATCTTTGTCATTTCTTTTAGATTGCTATTTTTAAAATAATTTAAAGTGAGTGCCTTTTCAATATCCAAATTGTCAAAATCGTAAGTTGACGTGATTTTCATTTCATTTTCATTAAGAATCTGAACGGTTCCGGTAAAACCAGCAACAGTTTTTGCTTGAGTATAGTCCGTATCCTTTTGCATTGATTCATCCAAGAGCCGTTGAGTCTCCTCCAGCCCCACTTCTTTAATCGCATTTTTGATACTATCATCCGTTGGAGTAATTCTCTCCATAATCACCTTGATAAAACGTTTCCCTTGATAAGTGATAATTTGACTAGATTGAATTCCTTGCTCATCTTTGGGAAAAACTAGTTTTTTGGTGATAACTTCCTGCTTTTCAGCCTGACTGATAATGGGAAGATTAGTTGTAATTTCCTCTTTTTTCCCCTTTGGCTTGTCCGCTTTCTTATGAGCGCAGCCAGTCAATATCACAGCTGCTAAGCCAAAAATTAGTAAAAATTTCTTCACGTTCCGTCCTCCTCAGAGATATTGTATCATAGTTTAACCGCTTGTCAATCATTTTTAGGTAATGATACAGAAAAAAGGCAGCCTAAAAGGCGCCTTTCCTTATCTAATTATAGAGCTGCTCGTAAGCGAGCTTCTGTATTCTCAACATTGCGCACTGCACGAGGTAAGAAGGCACGGATATCATCTTCCTTGTAACCAACTTGGAGACGCTTGTCATCCACCAAAATCGGACTTTTCAGAATCCGCGGTGTTTCCATGATAATGTCAATAACTTCGTTCACACTCAAATCTTCAATATCAACACCGAGTCCTTTTGCATAACGGTTTTTTGAAGATACAATGCTGGCAATGCCAT
Organism: Streptococcus cristatus; assembly: GCA_905372795.1. Lineage (GTDB taxonomy): Bacteria > Bacillota > Bacilli > Lactobacillales > Streptococcaceae > Streptococcus > Streptococcus cristatus_J. Next base: position 23,077 of record CAJPQE010000003.1, read on the forward strand.
TTTCAGTTTTTGCTAAAATATCAAGAATTTCTTCTTTGGTAATTCCTTCCTTACCAAGGTTTTGCTCCTTGTAAGTCAATTGATGGGCGTTTAGCCAGGTCTTTGCTTTTTTGCAGCTAGTACAACTTGAAACCGTATAAATTGTGATCATGCAAGTACTCCTTTCGCTACACGATACTACTATCGTAGTATATTATACCACAAAAACCATCGGTCTTGCGACCTATTTTGAAAAATTATTCCTCAATATCAAAGGCATCGTCTAGATCAAGAGTCACTTCTTCTAATTTTTCAAGAGGAGCCTCAGCCTTACCCTTCACTGCTTCTGCTGGCTCATCATCTTCAATCAAGCCGTAACGTACACGGACTTGACGGTCGATTTCATCAAAGACTTCTGGATGATCAGCCAAGTATTTCTTCGCATTTTCAGAACCTTGACCGATTTTTTCATCATTGTAGGAGTACCAAGCACCCGCTTTTTTGATGATATCCAAGTCAGTTGCAATCTTAATCAGCTCGCCTGTCTTAGAAATACCTTCTCCGTACATGATTTCCACAAAGGCTTCCTTGAATGGTGGAGCCACCTTGTTTTTAACGACCTTGATTTTGGTTTCCTTACCGACATTGGTATCTTTCGCATCGCCCGTACCCTTGATTTGGGTATTGCCACGAACATCCAAACGAACAGAAGCGTAAAACTTCAACGCACGTCCACCTGGTGTTGTTTCAGGATTTCCAAACATAACACCAACTTTTTCACGAAGTTGGTTGATAAAGATGGCAATCGTCTTGGTTTTGTTGATAGAAGCAGACAATTTGCGCATGGCCTGACTCATCATCCGAGCCTGCAGACCAACGTGGCTATCACCGATATCCCCATCGATTTCTGCACGAGGTACCAGAGCTGCAACCGAGTCGATAACAACAAGATCAACCGCACCAGAGTCAATCAGCTTGCCGGCAATTTCCAGTCCTTGCTCTCCAGAATCCGGTTGAGACAGCAGTAACTCATCAATATTAACACCCAGAGCAGCTGCGTAGGACGGATCCAAAGCATGCTCAGCATCAATAAAAGCTGCGATGCCGCCTTCTTTTTGAGCTTGAGCCACTGCATGAAGAGCAACGGTTGTCTTACCGGAAGACTCTGGACCGTAAATCTCAATAATCCGCCCCTTAGGATAACCACCCGCACCAAGGGCGATATCCAGAGCCAGAGAGCCTGAACTCATGACTTGAACTTTTTGTTCCGCCCGCTCGCCCAGACGCATAATAGCTCCCTTACCGAAGTCTTTTTCAATATTTTTCAGAGCGTTATCCAAAGCTTTTTGGCGTTCATCTCCAAATTTCTTTGTAATTTCATCCAAATTTTTCTGTTTTTTTGCCATTTATTTCTCCTATTTTTTTCTAAAATGTCTTTTGGCCATCTGTTTATTATACCAAAAATCAGTTCTATAATAAAGTTTTTCGTATGAGGTTGAAGGCATGCATAACGGCAATCTTCCGCACATCCCGTCGGCTACGACCAGCAATATTGACCTCAATAATTTCCGTTCCTGATTCACTCGCTAAGCCAACAAATACAGTTCCAGCTGGATGACCTTCCAACGAATCTGGTCCAGCCACACCTGTCAGACTGATAGCCAAGTCACTCTGAGTCAGCTTTCTAGCCTGCTCTGCCATTTTCCCAGCCGTAAAAGCCGAAACAACGCCGTGCTTCTTCAGCTCTTCCAGCGGGATATCCAGCATACGGCTCTTTTCCTCCATACTGTAGGTGACAAAGCCACCTGAAAAAATAGCGGAAGCTCCAGCAAAATCAGCCAAAGTCGCTTGAAAGAGGCCAGCTGTCAAACTCTCCGCCGCCGAAATCGTCTTCCCTTGACTCTTCAGCAAGTCGAAAGCCACCTGAGCCAAGGAATTGTCATCTCCATAACCATAGAAAATCTCTGACAATGACTGTTCCTCAAAAGTCTTGTGTGCTAAAATTTCCTTTTCCACAGCCTCAAACTTAGCATCCGCTTCTGCCTGACTCAATGCCTTGGTGGACAATCGCAGGGTCACTTCGCCTGTCTTGGCATAAGGTGCAATGGTCGGATCACTTTGTTGATCAATCATCTCGGCTAAAATGGTTACCAGCTGACTTTCGCCAATACCGAAGAAGCGGAGCACCCGTGAATACAATTTCTGCCCTGTGGATAAGAGGGGAACCAGCTCGTTATTGACCATAGGTTTGAGCTCACTAGGCGGGCCTGGCAGGACCACATAGGTCGCTCCATCAACTTCTAGTAAGCCGCCAACGGCCAAGCCTGTCACATTTTGTAAAGGAGTTGAGCCTGTAACCAGCTGGGCCTGACGCTCATTGTTGGGCGTTCGAGCATAATCTGGTCGACTGGCAAAAAAACGATCCAACTTTTCCACAGCCTCGGGGTCAAAGCTCAACTCTCGACCTACAAACTTAGCCAAGGTCTGTTTGGTCAAATCATCCTCTGTTGGCCCCAAGCCCCCTGTCAGGATAACTAAATCGCTACGCTCTTTGGCAATTTCTAGGACAGAGAGAAGACGGTTTTCATTGTCCCCCACTGCTGTCTGAAAATAGACATCAATCCCTAGACTCGCTAGCTTTTCAGATAAAAATTGGGCATTGGTATTGACAATCTGACCTGTCAGAATCTCGGTGCCCACAGCAATAATTTCTGCTTTCATAGAACCTCCTACCTTACTATTCGGAATTGGCTTTATTTTATCACAAAAAAGAGTAAAAAAGTTGATTTTCATGTCAGGAAATAAAAAGAGCTGTCAACTTTATTGACAAAGTTGTCAACATCCTGTGGATAACTTTTGGAATTCTGTTTGTTATGGAGAATAACTGCCTTGTTAAACAGATGCTATTGGCAAAGGAGACTTTTCTTTTTATAATAAAAATGAAAAGGATGGAAAGAAAAATTATTTATGTTATTAGAAAGGGAACCATCATGAAAATCTCTCAAGTTCTCAAAGACATTCGTCAACATCATCAGCTCACTCAGGAAGCCTTGGCTGAAAGACTCAAGGTTTCCCGCTCTGCCATTGCCCGCTGGGAAAGTGGAGAAGGGATCCCTGATATTGGCAATCTCATTGCTATCAGTCGGGAGTTTGATCTCAGCTTGGACCAGCTCATCAAGGAGGACGAGCGTTTGGAGAAAAAGGTCATCGAAGACAGCAAGGCTAAAAAATGGCATTATTTAGTCATCCTCTACCTTTTGTCTATCTTGGTTTACATTGGTGTCTTCGCTTACTTACACCATATCTTTATGGCTGGCTTCCTAATCTCAACTCTCTTTATGCTCTTCTTCGAGCTGCGCATCTTTATCAAGGAAAAGATTTGGATGCAAAAGGAAGAGTAACAATATCCGCACTCTACAGAAAAGGCTTAGACAACTATCTTGTCTAGGCCTTTTTTTCGTCATTCTTTAACTGACTTTCATAGCGGAGACGGATGGTTGGCTCTCCGCGAAGGCTCAATCCCTCCTTTTCCCACATCAGGATCATCCCAATTTTTTCTAAAACTCCTTGACTAGGAAGATTAGGCTTAGTCGTGTGGGCAAGAAATATCTTTACCCCCGGCATGTTCTGAGCCAATTCTTTTAAGGCTAAGGCTGCTTCAGTTGCGTAACCTTTTCTGTGATAGTTAGCATTGACTGTATAGCCTATTTCCGCCGTTTCTTGTTCCGTATCTATTCGAAGAGAGATATTGCCAATTAATTTGCCTTCAGATTTCAGCTCAATACCGTAGCGCCCCAAAGGAGCACTTAAATTATATAAAACAAGACTCTCTCGGCTCTCTTCTATGCTTTGGTGCTCTGGATAATCATATTTTAATAATTCTCCATCTGAAGTATATTCGTGATAATCCAACAAATCATCCATGGTCATGGGACGTAGGAGAAGACGCTCCGTCTCCAAAATACGATTCTCCGCTAAATATACTAAAGCTCTATTATCCATACTTCATTTCCTTAATTAAAAATATTCAAAATAGTTAAAAAGTAGCCACTAGACTTTCGCTTTATTTACCTACCACTCTACTGCTACATTAAAAAAATTGTCACCATGAAAGCAATGATATTGTTGCAACAATGAAGAGCAATTGGATACCAGATATTTTTGTCCTTTCTCAGATACAGGATCGAGAGAAGAAGACCTCCGGCAATATAGGAAATAGCTGTCACCCACTCTGATAAGGCCCAGCTGTGCATATGAAGGGTGGCAAATAGAAAGGTTGTTAACACAATACCGAGCCCGTCAGAGAATTTTGCCAAAAAAGTACCTAGGAAAAAGCGGCGGAAGAAAAACTCTTCAACGATTGGCCCGATAAAGCAACCGATAACCAAGATTAAAAATGGATTTTTCAACAAGGCACCTTGAATACTGGCATCATTCTGCCCCTGTAACGGCAAGCCCAGACTCTGTTTAATCAAAGCTGAAAGCAGGTTGCAGGCAATGGACAGGAAGAAAACGAAGACCATATATAAAGAGATCGTTTTTAGAAATTCCTTCTTCTTAGTCAGAATCAAGGCTAACTGCTCCTTTAATTCTTCACGATAAGCTAAGATTCCTAAGATAAATAAAAGGAAATAAACTGGATAAATTAGCCAATTTATTCCAATCAGCTGCAAGCCTCTACCTAGAAAGAAAATCGTATAGAGGGTGATAAAAATAAGGAGAAATTTTCTTGTTTTCATTGTTCTACTTCCAATCACAATTCTTTTCATGGTCATTGATAAGGCCAGCGGCTTCTAGAAATGAATAGACACAAACTGGACCGACAAATTTGAAGCCTTGCTTTTTCAGCGCCTTGGACATAGTTTCTGACAGCTCTGTCTTAGTAGGTGCTTCCTTGTAGTTAGTAATTTGATTGTCAATCATTTTGAAATCGACAAAGGACCAGATATAGTCATTAAAAGAGCCAAACTGCTTTTGAACAGCCAGAAAAGCTTGGGCATTATCCCTAGTTGCATAGATCTTCATCTTATTGCGGACGATATTAGGATTATCCAAAAGAGCATCCAAGTCTGCATCCGTCATCTGGACAATTTTCTGGGCATCATAGAAATGAAAAGCTTCTCGGAAGGCTTGGCGTTTATTCAGAATGGTCTCCCAAGAAAGTCCAGCCTGATAGGTCTCCATACAAAGCAATTCAAATAATTTCTGATCATCATGGAGGGGCTTGCCCCACTCCTCATCATGATAGGCTACATACAAAGGGTTATTCATTTTTACCCAGCCGCAACGTTTTGTCATATCTTCCTCCTATTTTACCAACATCTTGAGAGCTGACTTGATATAGTTTTCAGCTGTATCCGTCGTGCCTTCAAAGAATTTCTTGATTTTCTTGAGCTCAGCGGCTTTGTAGCCCAGAGCCAACATGGCTTCCATAGCTTCTTCAAGCGCTTGGTTTTCATTACTAGCTTGCACTGCAGCCTTGGCAGGAAGTTCGTCGCCAACTACTGCCACTTTGCCTTCTAAGTCTAGCACCATCTGCTGGGCTGTCTTCTTGCCAATTTTAGGAAACTTGGTCAGGTAGGTGATGTTTTTCTGCTCAATGGCTTGCACTAAGCCAGCATTATCATCCGCCGCGATAATAGCCAGGGCAGACACTGGGCCAATACCTGAGACTGAGATCAAGCTGAGAAAAAGTTGCTTCTCCTTCTCGGTCGCAAAACCGTAAAGGAGCTCCGCGTCTTCTCTCACCACCTGGTGCACATAGACCTTGGCTTCCTGATGGAGATGTCCTGAGTAAGCATAGGGGTTGGCCACATGAAGAATATAGCCGATAGAGTTGACTTCCAATACAATGTATTTGGCTGTAATCTTGCTGATGATTCCTTTAAAATATTCGTACATAACTTTCCTTCTTTTTGTATCATTTTGCCTATCTAGTATATCATATTTTGAGTCTAGAAACTGCAAATAGAAGTGCAACCAGTGGTTGACAAAATGTACAGGAAGCTGTATTCTCAAGAGGACTAAAAGCTGTTAGGATATAGTTAGCAAAGAAAAGGAGGCTGTCACGATGAAACTCGCTGATAAATTATTTGAACTAAGAAAAGAAAAAGGCTGGTCACAAGAAAAACTGGCTGAACAGATCAATGTCTCTCGCCAGAGCATTTCCAAGTGGGAGTCTGGCCAAGCGCTGCCAGAACTGGAAAAAATTGTAGAACTGAGCAAGATTTTCCAGGTGACGACAGATTATCTGCTTTTAGAAGACAGCGACAAGCCGGAAATAAAACCCATCCTCTCAGAAGACGAAAAAGATCGCTACTACAAGGAAGTGAAATCTTATGGCTTCTGGCAGGTTCTGTATATTTTTGTATCATCCTTGGCTATTTTTCTCTTCTTCGCAGGTTCTAGCTTTCCAGCAAAATTCACTGCGCTGGTCTGGTTAAGCTTTTTCCTCTTAATCGCATCCGCAATGGCTATTAACAAGGCGCTAAAGATTAAGGAAAAGTACCTGGACAAGGTTATTGGCCTTGATGATTCTAAGAAAGAAGGTGCTAAAGATGAAACAAAAAACTGACAATCCCATACCTGTCAAAACTCGTCTGAAAGAACTGATTGGAGACTGGCTCTTCATCTCAGGCTACCTCATTGCTCTTTTTTTACTAGCTATAGGCTTTTACAATCTAGTTCTAGGAGGCATTCCTGCATTCACTGAAGCTCAGAGCCAACTTCTGAATTTTTCTACCTCAGTCCTTCCTCTATCTATCATCTTTGCTTGGTTAGACTATAGAAAAGGAAGTTTTGGCAAGCCTTGGGCAGGTTTACAGTTGGTTTACAAGCATAGGAGCCTTGCTCACAGCCTTTTGCGCTCTGCTATCAAGTTTTTCCCTTGGCAGCTGGGACATATGGGAGCTATCCGTAGTGCTTATCAAGCAGATACCCTGTCAATTTTCTTGTCAACTTCAGCAGGGATTTCTTCCTGATCTTTTTGCTGATGGGACTGCTCCGCAAGGACAAACGTCATCCAGCTGATTTGCTTGTTGGAACACAAGTTCAGCTCAAAAATTCAAAACAGCTCTAGTTCTATGACTAGGGCTGTTTTATGTGCTATAAAGTTTAGTATTTCCCCAACTCCCGCAGGCTAGTGTGGTTTTCCTGAATGCGGCGGAACATTTTTTCCATGTCTGACTTAGTAAAGTTGACCAAGACCGGCCGGCCGTGTGGGCAGTTGTAAGGATTATCACACTGGGACAGCTGAAAGAGCAAATCACGCGCAGAGTAGTCATCCAGACTGTGATTGGCCTTAATGGAGCGTTTGCAACTCATCATAATGGCTAGCTCTGCTCGATATTTCTTAATGGAAACTTCCTTGGTCAGGAGAAGCATATCACACATTTCATAGATGCCGGCCTCAATCTCCTCTTCCTTGAACCAAATCGGATGTTCACGGAAGATGAACTGATTGGCTCCGTACTCTTCTAAAAAGATGCCAGCATCTTCTAACAGCTCCATCCGCTGCTTGATTCGCAACATATCGTCCGCTGGAAATTCAAAGATATAGGGCACCAAGAGTTGTTGCTGACTATTGTCCACATCCCCTATCTTCTCCCGATAATACTCATACTTGACCCGCTCTTGGGCAGCATGCTGGTCGATAATGTAAAGACCGCCCTTGCCCTGAGCAAAGAGATAGGTACCATGCATCTGCCCGAAATATTCTAACTCTGGGAAGCTTGATTTCTCTTCCTGCTCCAACTTATCCACAGCCCGCTCCAGACTAGCCTGGTCAAGCTCTGGATGGTCTAGTTGGTCATAGCTAACTGGCTTTCTCTCTGCAAATTTGACCGAAGTCGGTTGCGGTTCTGCTTTTTCATCTGTCGCTTGATGAACAGGCTTTGCTAATTCTTCAAAGGATAGTTGCTGCTCGGCCACCTGTGGCTTGAGGAAAAAGTCATTCTGCTCCTTATCGTAGTAGAGGCGATTTTCTTTCAGCGGGAGGCTAGTCTGTTCAGGCTTAGCCGCGCGCTTAACAGTTGCTTTGGCAAGATTTTCCAAAGCATCCGGGATAAGGTCCTGCTCCTTGAGACTGGTCGCAATGGCTTGCGAAATCAAGGTCATGAGTTCTCGCTCTTTAGAAATCCGCACCTCTTGCTTGGTCGGATGGACATTGACATCAGCCAGATAGGGGTCAATCTGAATATTGATGACCGCGAGTGGAAAACGGCCTACCATCAGCTTGCTGCCGTAGCCATCCAAAATAGCACGATTGAGTAGGAAATTCTTGATATAGCGGCCGTTAATGAGAATTGTAATATAATTCCGATTCGCACGAGTCAGCTCAGGCAGACTGACATAGCCGCTCACCTCAAAGTCCAAGTCTGAAGCAGAGATTTCCACCATTTTCTTAGCTGTTGCCAGACCATAGATGCCCGCAATAGCCTGACGCAGATTACCACTGCCGGCAGTCCGTGTCATTTCGCGGCCGTCACTGATAAGGGTGAAAGCCACTTCCGGATGGGCCAGACTAAGCCGATTAATCACATCAACGATATGGGACAGCTCAGCCTGCTGGCTCTTCATATACTTGAGCCGGGCTGGAGTATTAAAGAAGAGATCTTCTATCTTGATTTTCGTTCCCACCGGACTGCTGGTAGGTTCGTGCTTTTCTATCTCGCCACCCTGCGCAACCAGCAGAGTCCCGTGCTGGCCAGCTTCCGTCGCTGTCTCAATAGTAAAACGCGAGACAGAAGCAATGGAAGGAATGGCCTCACCACGAAAACCCAACGTCCGAATCCGAAAGAGATCCGCCTGCTTCTTGATTTTACTGGTAGCATGGCGGCGAAGAGCCAGAGGAACATCTTCGTGGTCTATGCCCTCGCCATTATCCGTCACCTGAATGCTCTTGAGTCCGGCCTCCTCGATTTCGATGGTAATCTGGCTTGCACCCGCATCAATTGAATTTTCCACCAGCTCCTTGACCACGCTGCTAGGCCGCTCAATGACTTCACCGGCCGCAATCTGATTGGCTAGAATTTCTGGAAGTTCGATAATTTTTGACATCTTTTTCTCCGTATTTGTTCTGCTATCTATTATAACACATTAGGCTCTTTCTAGCAGAGGACAGCCTTTTCTCAACCACTCTTCCCGCAAGCCAAACCAGATAGACACAAATAGCTGCCACATGGTCAAAAGGGCTTGTTTTCGCTGCCAAGTTGCGGTTTAATAAAGGTGAAAGGAGGAAGTTATGAAAGTTAAGCTAAGAATCGATTCTCAAGTCACCGAAGACTCCGTCAGCATTGAGGCTCGCCTCATGACAGAAAGCATTCAGGAATTGGTCCACTTTGCTCAACATCTAGGCAAAGAAGACAAGATTCATGTCAAGAAAGAGGACGAAATCTATCTGCTGGATGCTAAGGAAATTCATCGAGTCTATACAGAAAATCGTCAGGTTCGGGTCCGAACGGCAAAAGACAGCTATCGAGCTCAACAAGCTCTTTATCAATTGCTGCAGGTCCTACCGGAATATTTTCTGCAGATTTCTCAGTCGGAGATTATCAATAGCCGGCAAATCAACCACCTCAAGCTGACTCCAAATGGTCTGATTCAAATATTTCTGAAAAACGGCGACCAGACATACTCGTCCCGCCGCTATCTTAAATCTATCAAAGAAAGGTTGCAATTATGAAAACTCGTCTTAAAAAACTCTTTTTCGGAGGGATTGGAGGGATTTTCATCGGTCTCTTCTTCTCCGTGATTGTTTCTTATTTTTACAATCCAGCTTATCTACCGCTGCACCCTCGCTCTCCTATCGGCCACTTCTTTTTGAGCCAGCATGTCCATGTTTCCCTCATCATGCTTTACTGCATGCTTATCTGGTTTATCATGGGAGCTATTTTCAGATGGAGCGGAAGCTTCTTCCAAAGAGACTGGAGCATTCTGCGCTCCATCATCAGCCACTATGGTGTGATGATTCTGACCTTTGCACTTTTGGCTAATCTAGCTGGATTTTTCCCAAGAGAAAAAATACTCAGCCTGACACTGACTGCCGTCGGGGAATTCACCCTCATTTATCTGATTATTTCAGGTGCCATCTACTACCGCACTTACCGCAACATTCAAAAAATCAATAGCGGTTTGTCTAGCAAATCGTGAGAAACAAAAAGAGCGAGAGTGGGACAGAAATCGGTAATTCGTTAGAATTCGATTTCGTCGTCCCACCTCCGCACAGTTGAGTAGGGCTGTAAAAGCTGATGAAATCAGCGTAGTAGAGCCCACTCAACCACTGCGTCTTGCTCGACAATCCAAAGACAATTGAGAGGCTAGGACTTTTGTCTCAGCCTCGTTCTTTGTTTTTACAACTTCTTCTTGAGCTCGGCCACTGCTGCCATGACTTCTAGGGGAGTCATATTGTAGATGTCCAAGTCTCGTAGTTCAGCCAGGACTGGATTTTCCGTCCCTTCTGCAAAAAGAGATATCTGCTCCGCCACTTGCGGCTGCTTTTGTAGGCTTCTATCAGGAAGCTCTGAGCCTAGTCCTGTATCCTGACTCTCCAAATGACTCAAAATGCTATCCGCCCGCTCCAGTAATTTCTCAGGAAGTCCGGCAATCTTCGCCACATGGATTCCGTAGGACTTGTCAGCCGGACCTGGCTCAATCTTATGCAGGAAAGTCACCTGTCCGTCCTTCTCCAAGGTTGCCACATGAACATTTTCCAAATGCTCCAAGCTATCCTCTAAGGCTGTCAGCTCATGATAGTGGGTGGCAAAGAGGGTCTTGGCTCCAGTATAGTGATGAATGTGCTCGATAATAGCCTGAGCCAGCGCCATCCCATCATAAGTCGCCGTCCCACGGCCCAGCTCATCAAAGAGAATGAGCGAACGCTCGCTGGCCTGCCGAATGGCCCGATTGGCCTCCATCATCTCCACCATAAAGGTGGACTGGCCAGACACCAGGTCATCCGCTGCACCGATGCGAGTGAAAATCGCATCGAATAGCGGCAGACTGGCAGACTGGGCGGGCACATAAGAGCCCATCTGTGCCATAATAACAATGATAGCCAGCTGGCGCATATAAGTTGATTTCCCGCTCATATTAGGCCCGGTAATCAGCTGGATGTCCGTTTCCTGGTCCAGCAGAATACTATTTGGAATATAGCTCTGGGCTCCCATGACCTTTTCCACGACAGGATGGCGGCCTTTTTCAATCTGCAAGCGGCGCTCCGCAGTAAAGACAGGACGCACCAAATGCAGTTGTTCTGCCACCGCAGCAAAGCTCTGCAGAACATCTACAGCTGCCAGCGTTTGTGCCAAGGCCTGCAAGCGCTGGATGTATTTGCCAACTTCCTCGCGAATCCGCATAAAAATCTCGTATTCCAGATTAGCAGATTTTTCACGCGCCTCCAACATTTCTCCCTCAATTCGAGCCAACTCCTCCGTTCCGAAACGCTCAGAATTTTTCAGGGTCGCCTTGCGGAAGAAATGACCAGGCACATGAGCCAGCTGGGAATTGGTCACATGGAAATAATAACCATCTTTTTTGTTGTAATCAATCTTCAAATTGTTGATGCCGCTGTTAGCACGTTCTTTGACTTCCAGCTCTGCAATCCATCCGGTCCCCTCCCTCAGCACAAGCCGATACTGATCCAAGGTTTCATCAAAACCTGTCCGAATGATATTTCCCTCGGTGATGATATGAGGTGCATCTGGCGAAATGGCCGAGCTAATCAAGCCCGCCAACTCTGGAATAGGATCCAAGCCCTCAATCAGACCAGCTAGATGCGGGCTGCCGATTCCTTGTAAGATAGCCTTAATCTGAGGCACATTGCCCAATGTTGCTGCCAGCTGCAGCAGATCCTTAGGATTGGTCTTGCCAAAAGAAACCCGACTAGCAAGGCGCTCGATATCATAGACTCCCTTGAGGCTCTCCGTCAAATCACTCCGCTCAAAGAAATGATCCAGAAAAACCTCGACGACATTCTGCCGCTGGCTAATTCGCGCTTCATCAATCAGCGGACGCTGGATCCAAGAGCGCAGCATGCGGCCACCCATGGCCGTCTTGGTCTCGTCCATCAGCCAATAAAGACTGCCGTGCTTCTTGCCCGAGCGAGCATTTTCTGTCAAATCCAGACTCGCCTTGGTGGCATAGTCCATTTGCAGGAAGTACTTGATTTCATAATGCTGAGCCTTCTTCAAATGGCTGAGCTCCCTCATCTGGGTCCGGTGCACATACTCAAGCAATTTCCCTGCTGCCTGACGCTCCATCGGAGACAGTTCCTCGCCCAGCAACTGGACATCGTCCAAGGCTGTCTGTACATAGGACAGCAAAAGGTTCATCTGCCCAGCCAAGACCTGCTCCTCAGCTTCTGGCAAGGCATAGCCCAGCACCACTTCCCTAGCTTTCAAATTGCGGATTTCCCCGCAGACCAAGCTAAAGTCCTCTAAACTAGTCACCTGAAACTCACCGGTCACCAGGTCCATATAAGCTAGACCATAGAGGCCGTCTGAGTAATCCAGAGCCACCAGAAAGTTATTCGCAGAGTCGGGCTTAGTAGAGTCCACCACTGTCCCTGGCGTGATAACCTGAACGACCTCTCGCTTAACAACCCCCTTGGCTTCCTTGGGATCTTCCATCTGCTCCGCAATCGCTACCTTGTAGCCTGATTCGACTAAAACATCAATATACTGCTGAGCCGAATGATAGGGAACTCCGGCCATGGGAATTGGATTTTCTGCATTTTTATTGCGGCTTGTAAGAGAAATCTCTAAAATCTGGGCGGCATTGACCGCATCATCATAAAACAACTCATAGAAATCCCCCATCCGAAAGAGCAAGAAAGCATCTGGATAGTCCTTTTTGATATCCAAATACTGCTGCATGCCTGGCGATAACTTTTCTACTGCCATCTCTATCCTTTCTAAAAACAAACGAGGTCAGGACTTGCGTCTCAAACCTCTCCGTCAATTCTAAGCTTTTGGCTATTCCATACCTTCTTTGACACTCATCTCGATTTCTCTAGCGGCATCCTGATCCCGGCAAATTACGAGCAAGGTATTGGCCCCTGCAACGGTTCCTAAAATCCGACTATCCAACGAACCATCTACCACATTTGCCAAGACCGTCGCTTCGCCCAGTCCTGTACGGAAAACCAGCGTAAACTCCGCTCTAGAAACAGCTTGAACATGACTGGCCAGAAATCCAGCCAGGTCCAACTCCTCTGCTTCATGAGCCAGCACATAGTAGACTTGCCCGTCTCTCTTCAGCTTGGTCAAGCCAATCTCCCTTAGGTCCCGCGAGAGGGTTGTTTGAGTCACAAATATCCCCTCATCTTCCAGTCTTTTTTGAATATCCTTCTGTGTTCCTAACTTTTCTTCCTTGATCATCCATTTAATAAGCTGATGACGCTCGCTTTTTCTCATACTCGACCTCATTGACTGAATATTTATACTCTCAATTATATCAAAAAATCTATCTTATACCAAAAAAATTGAAGATTCCTCATAAAATATGATAGAATAGTAACAAAAGACCCAAAGGAGCAAATATGGATAATAAACAATTAATCGCTAGCGAGTTGGCCAAAGTTATTGACAGCTTGGACCAAAGCGCTATCTCTAACCTACTAGAGCAACCGAAAAGTTCCGATCTTGGAGACATTGCCTTCCCAGCTTTCTCACTTGCAAAAGTAGAACGCAAGGCTCCTCAAGCTATCGCTGCGGATATTGCTGAAAAGATCGACCCAAGTCATTTTGAAAAAGTTGTCGCAACTGGACCTTATGTCAACTTCTTCCTTAACAAAGCTAAAATCTCTGATCAAGTCATCAAAGAAGTCATCAAGGAAGGTGCTGACTATGGTCAACAGAACGAAGGTCAAGGCGGAAATATCACAATTGACCTTTCTAGTCCTAACATTGCAAAACCTTTCTCTGTCGGACACTTACGTTCAACCGTTATCGGAGATGCCTTGTCCAATATCTTCCGCAAGATGGGCTACAACACCATCAAGATCAACCACTTGGGTGACTGGGGCAAGCAATTCGGTCTCCTCATGGTTGCTTACAAGAAATGGGGCAACAAGGAAGCCGTTGAAGCTAACCCAATCGATGAACTCTTGCAACTCTACGTTCGCATTAATGCCGAAATCGAAAACGACCCAGCCTTGGATGAAGAAGGTCGCCTTTGGTTCAAGAAACTGGAAGATGGCGATCCAGAAGCAACAGAACTATGGCAATGGTTCCGTGACGAAAGTCTCGTTGAATTTAACCGTATCTATGAATTGCTCGGCGTTGAATTTGATAGCTTAAACGGAGAAGCCTTCTACAATGACAAGATGGACGAAGCCGTTAAAATTCTGGAAGACAAGGGTCTCCTGAAAGAATCAAAAGGCGCTAGCATTGTGGACTTGGATGATGTCAACCTTCCACCAGCTATGATTAAAAAATCAGACGGTGCTACGCTTTACATCACCCGTGATATTGCCACTGCTATGTACCGTGCACGCACTTACAACTTCGTCAAGAATGTTTATGTCGTTGGTCAAGAGCAATCCAACCACTTCCGTCAACTCAAGGCCGTCCTTAAGAAGATGGGATTTGACTGGAGCGATGACATGATCCACGTGGACTTTGGTCTGGTTACGAAGAACCGCCAAAAACTTTCAACACGTAAAGGAAATATCATCCTTCTGGAACCAACTCTGCAAGAAGCGATTAGCCGTGCAAAAGCTCAAATCGAAGAGAAAAATCCAAATCTGGAAAACAAAGAAGCTGTTGCCCATGCAGTTGGTGTCGGTGCCGTTAAATTCTACGACCTTAAGACTGACCGCCGCAACGGTTACGACTTTGATTTGGAAGCAATGGTTTCCTTTGAAGGTGAAACTGGACCGTATGTACAATATGCCTATGCGCGTATCCAGTCCATCCTGCGTAAAGCAGACTTCAAGCCAAGTCTTGATGCCAACTACAACCTCAACGATGCTGAAAGCTGGGAAATTATCAAACTGCTCCAAGACTTCGCTCGCGTAGTCAAACGTGCAGCTGATAACTTTGAGCCATCTCTGATTGCCAAATACGCGATCAGCCTCGCTCAAGCTTTCAATAAATACTATGCTCACACTCGCATCTTGGATGAAAATCCTGAACGCGACAGCCGTCTAGCTCTTAGCTACACCACTGCTGTTGTGCTGAAGGAAGCTCTCCGCATGCTTGGTGTAGAAGCACCAGAAAAAATGTAACCCTACACAAACCTTCCAGTTTTGGGAGGTTTTCTTAGGAAGAGATATTTTATGAATGAAACTGCTTATATTTTAGTTGCCCTTAGCTTGGTCATTCTCTTTTTGTACAACAAAAGAGAAAAGGTAAAGTTGCAGATTTTGCTGCAACAGGAACTCCTAAAAAGTGATCATTTTCGACAAGAACTCCAAGAAAAAATGGCCACTAGCGAAAACCAAAATGACCTTATTGCTTACATTAACAAAAACTACCGTCTAGGAATTTTATATTCAAAAGAGCTGGTCGAGACTATCGCCAGTGAGCAAGCAAGTCAAGAATAGAAACAAAAGCCGCTCGGTCAAAAATGTTGATCGAACGGCTTTTTACTTATGCTTTTATTTCGTACAATTCCTCGATAATGCCAGCTACTTTTTTAATATCGCCTAACATGCCACGCATTTCAAAATCAGCTAAAACCGGGAAACCAAAACGCTGGCTGTATTGCTTAGCAGTCAGACAGTACTGGTTGTTAAAGTTACGATTGCCACTTCCGATAACTCCCAAACACTTGCTAGCATTCTGTCCATAAGCTATAAAATCGGCCACATCCGTCGTAAGAATCTCAACATCACCATTATCCACACCATTGCCACCTTCCAGATAGGTCGGTAGAAAGGCGATGAAAGGATTGGTCATTTCAAAGAACGGACGTCTCTCTTTCACTAAGTCTTTGATGTGGATTTTCTCAATCTCTAAACTCGGATGCTGCTCTAACAAATAGTCGCTTAAACGACGGACAAAACTCTCTGTATTGCCACTCAAGCTGATATAAACTAAGGAAACTTTCATGTTTATTTGCTCCGTTCCAAAAAATAACATTTATCCACTCATCTAGATTATCGGCAGTAAATGTTATTTGTCAAATCTTATTCTTCTTCAGCTACTTCTACAGTTTCAGCTTCCTTTTGCTGCTTGATCAGCTTAAAGACAACAATCGAAAGGAAGATGAGGCTAAGAACGACAGAGAAGCCGACGCTCATATTCAACCCCAGTATCTGAGTTGAAAGTAATGTTGGATCCGAGAAGGAAGAAGTTGCAATCCCTTTTGCTACCACATAACCATACGCTGTTCCAATCAGGCCAATAAGAACGTTCACGATGTAAATAAGATTGGCTTTGAAAATATCTTTCTTAAAAACGAAGAACCAAGCTGCAATCAAAAGAAGCAAGCCAACATAAAAGAAAATATTATTTATTAGCGAACCTGACAGTTCAGCGCTCTTGCTAAAGTAAGCTGCATACTGAGATTTTGCTGGCTCATTGATCCCCTTTAGTAAGGTTTCCACGGCATCATTTGAAGAGGAGAACTTCGAAATAAGCTCCCACAAAGTGCCTACTGTTTCTAATCCCAGTAAGACATAGAGATAAATTGGTTTCTTTTTCATAACAACCTCCTGTAAAGAAATACTTTTTCTTATTATACACCCAAAAGAAAATACTGACAAGAGACAAGATCTGATACGATTTTAAAAGCTCTATCTACTAGAAAAGCTTATCCTTCAAGGCTATTCACTCTAGTCTTCTAACACGAAAAAAGCCAAGACAGTCCTGCCTAGGCTTTTTCACTTATTTTAAATAACTAGTTCTCCAAATGCCATACTTCGTCATTGTATTGTTGGATTGTACGGTCTGCTGAGAAGAAGCCAGCTTTGGCAATGTTAACGATCACTTTATCCAACCATGCATCGCGGTCTTCGTAGTCAGTAAGCATTTGCTCTTTAACTTTGATGTAGTCTTCCAAGTCAAGAAGCGTCATGAACCAGTCTTTGTTGATCAATTCATTGTAAAGACGTTCCAAGCGTTCTTTCTTACCTACTGCAAGAACAGCATCGCTGATGATAAAGTCAACCAACGGTTTGATAGCTGGACGAGCGTAAAATTCGCTTGATTTGTAGGCTGCTTTTGCGTAAAGGTCGATAACTGTTTCTGAATCTTCACCAAAGATGTAGATGTTGTCTTTGCCAACCAACTCAGCGATTTCCACGTTAGCACCGTCCATAGTACCAAGTGTCAAAGCACCGTTGAGCATGAATTTCATGTTACCAGTACCTGAAGCTTCTTTAGAAGCAAGTGAGATTTGCTCAGAAATATCACCAGCTGCAATCAAGAAGCTTGATGCTGTAACGTTATAGTTCTCAACCATAACCACTTGCAAGTGTGGTGCCACTGCTGGGTCATTCGCGATGATTTCTGACAAGCAAAGGATCAAGTGAATGATGTCTTGGGCAATTGTATAAGCAGGAGCTGCTTTACCACCAAAGAAGACTGTAATTGGGCGAGCAGGAATGTTACCAGCCTTGATGTCCAAGTATTTGTGGATAACATACAAAGCGTTCATTTGTTGGCGTTTGTACTCATGTAGACGCTTGATTTGGATATCAAAGATAGAATCTGGATTGATTTCCACACCTTGAGCTTCCTTCAAGTGACGAGCCAATTTACGCTTATTGTGAGACTTAATGCCTTCCAGCTTTTCTTTCACTTCTTGCTTGCCAGCAAAGTCAAGTAGACCTTCCAACTTAGCGGCATCATGGTGCCAATCGCGACCAAGAAGTTCATCTAAGTAGCTAGACAAACGTGGGTTAGCGTGCATGAGCCAACGACGGAATGTGATACCGTTTGTCTTGTTGTTGAATTTCTCTGGATAAATATCGTAGAATGCTTTCAACTCAGAGTTCTTCAAGATTTCAGTGTGGAGTGCTGCAACCCCGTTAACGCTGTATCCATAGTGGATATCCATGTGTGCCATGTGAACACGGCCGCTCTCGTCAATGATTTGAACAGCTGGATCTTTGTATTCTGCTTTGACACGACGATCCAATTCTTTGATGATTGGTACCAAGTGAGGAACCACTTCTTGCAAGAATTCAAGAGGCCATTTTTCAAGGGCTTCAGCAAGGATTGTGTGGTTAGTGTAGGCAGTCATGCTACGAACGATAGAGATTGCTTCATCAAGCTCGATACCACGCGCAGTCAAGAGACGGATCAACTCAGGAATAACCAATGATGGGTGAGTATCGTTGATTTGTACAACGGCATAGTCTGCAAGGTCATGCAAGTTGCTTCCTTTTTCGATCGCTTCGTCAATGATCAATTGTGCACCGTTTGAAACCATGAAGTATTGTTGGAAGATACGGAGCAATTCACCTTGCTTGTCGCTATCATCTGGATAAAGGAAAAGAGTCAAGTTGTGAGCGATATCTGTCTTGTCAAATTCGATTCCCTCTTTGATGATGGAAGAATCAACTGAATCCAAGTCAAACAAGCGCAAACGGTTTTTAGTAGCTGTCTTGTAACCTGGCACATCAATATCATAAAGAGTAGATGTCAAAGTGAAGTGGGCAAATGGCACTTGGTAGCTACGGCTTGAACGAACCAACCAGTTTTGCTCAGTCAACCAGAAATTTGGAATAGTTGTTTGTTCATTGTTTTTAAGGACTTGTTGGAAAAGACCAAAGTGGTAGTTTAGTCCAACACCGTCACCATTGAGACCCAAGGTTGCGATAGAGTCCAGGAAACAGGCTGCCAAACGGCCCAAACCACCATTACCAAGAGATGGTTCCAATTCTACTTCTTCAACTTCGATCAAGTCTTTACCAGCAGCGGCAAGTTCTTTTTTCACATCGTCGTAAAGACCAAGGTTAATCAAGTTGTTTGACAAGAGTTTACCAATCAGGAACTCAGCAGAGATGTAGTAGAGTTTCTTTTTACCAGTATTGACTGGCTTTTGAGCGCTCGCTAATTTTGTGTAGTTCAAGAGAGCCAGATAAAGCTCTTCATTGCTACAATCAGCAATTTGCTTTTGATAAGTTTTTTGGATATATGTTTGTAAGTTTGACATGATTTCTCCTAGTATTAGAAAATATTGAAATTTATTGTCTTATGAAAGTAAGTCCGTATTCAGACGACGATAGACCTTAGTCAAATGATAAAGCTGACCTTCCACAATCGGATTTAGCTCTTCAGCTGTCATCCGCCATGCCCAGTTACCACCAATTGTAGAAGGCAGGTTCATGCGGGCAGAGCCATCTAGCTCTAACAAATCTTGCATCGTCGCGATAGCCATGTAGCTAACGGAAGCAAAGATTGTACGAAGCATTGCATGTGGCACCGTTTCGTATTCTTTGCGGTTGGTATACTGAGCCATGTATTCACGGGTTGGATCATCGATCTCATCCTTATACCAGCCCAATACAGTATTATTGTCGTGAGTACCAGTGTACATCACAGAGTTATGTGGCGCCAAGTGTGGGCTATCAATGCTTTCATCATCTGGGTTGAAAGCAAATTGAAGAATCTTCATACCTGGGAAGCCAGTTCGCTCACGCAATTCAATGACTTCATCCGTCATGAATCCAAGGTCTTCTGCAATGATGTTTAAATCACCTAAAGCTTCTTTCACTGCGGCAAACAGCTTATAACCTGGACCTTTGACCCAGTGACCAGTAGCCGCTGTATCAGACTCAGCTGGCACTTCCCAATAAGACTCAAAGCCACGGAAGTGGTCAATCCGAACAATGTCGTAAATCTTGAAGCTTTCGCGCAGGCGCTCAATCCACCAAGCATAGCCATCTTTATCCATGGCATCCCAATTATAAATTGGGTTACCCCACAATTGGCCAGTCTCTGAAAATTCATCTGGTGGGCAGCCAGCAACCTTAACTGGGCGACCTTGCTTATCTGTCTTGAAGAAGTGAGGCTGAGCCCAAACATCTGCACTGTCAGCAGCTACATAGATGGGCATATCACCAACGATTTCGATGTGATGGTCATTGGCATATTTCTTGAGTTCCAACCATTGTTTAAAGAAGAAATATTGAGTTACACGGTGGTACTCCAGCTTGTCTGCCAATTTCTCACGATAGCTAGCCAAGCTTTCTGGTTGGCGACGACGAATCGCTTCATCTGGCCATTCTGTCCAAGCTTTCAGATCAAAATGCTCTTTAACAGCCATGTATTCCGCAAAAAGCTCCAACCAAGCTGCATTTTCTGCAACAAAGTGACGGAATTTGTCAAGATCGCCAACTTTAAGGAAACGAGCAACCGCTTTTTCCAAAAGAGGACGACGTGCTTCAAATACTTTTGCATAATCTACAGCTTTTGGATCATCACCAAAATCAACGCTTTTTAGATCTTCTTCTGCCAACAGGCCTTCGTCAATCAAGAAATCTAAATCAATAAAGTGAGTATTCCCTGCAAAGGCTGAGAAAGACTGGTAAGGAGAGTCCCCATAGCTAGTCGTTCCCAAAGGCAAGATTTGCCAATAACGTTGCTTCGTTCTAACTAAGAAATCCACAAAATCATAAGCAGACTGACCAAAAGAACCAATCCCGTACTTGCCTGGCAAAGAGGAAATGTGCATCAATACACCACTTTGTCTCGCTTTCATATGTAACACCTCAAAAATTTTTTCATGCTTGTTTCCTACTTTATTTAGAGAAAACGTTTGCGTTGCTTGAATTATAACCTATTTTTTTTTCAAGTGCAAGCTTTTTAAAAAACTTTTTTTATTTATTATACCAT
>CAJPQE010000004.1:0-43579 GCA_905372795.1 Streptococcus cristatus
GGTGGGACGACGAAATCGAATTCTAACGAATTACCGATTTCTGTCCCACTCTCTATGATGGCGCGGAGTTGATAGACGATATTTTGTTCTTTTAATCTTTGATTTCTGGGCTAGGCATGGTATAATGAGGTTAGGGTTTAACTAGTTTTTAGGGGACACAAGATGTAGTGGTGGGGCTTCTGCGCTTCTATACAAGATATGGGGTTAGAACCCCCTAATCCTCGAGAGGGGACGGAAACATATTTGCTACTTAAGTTTATACCATTATCCTTAAGTTAGAACCCCCTAATCCTCGAGAGGGGACGGAAACTAACTCTTTCGAATTTTAAAGAGCTACGAGATTTACGTTAGAACCCCCATAATCCTCGCGAGGGGACGGAAACCACGAACCAATCAACGCAGCTAGAATAGCACTATCGGTTAGAACCCCCTAATCCTCGAGAGGGGACGGAAACTCCATAAGGCGTCCAGAAACTTCATACTCTTTACCAGTTAGATCCCCCTAATTCTCGAGAGGGGACGGAAAATTAAATTTATTGATCATCACATCCTGCCGCTGATTCAGTTAGCCCCCCCAAAAAAAATCCTCGAGAGGGGACGGAAACTTAGCATAGGCAAAGTGAACATAAGGAGTCCTACCGTTAGCCCAACTAATCCTCGCTAGGGGACGGAAACTCATTTTCGTTCGAAAATTCTAAAGTTGCAGAATTGTTGTTAGACCCTCCTAAACCTCGAGAGGGTACGGAAACAAATTGTTACGTTTTATTGGTGTGTTTGCAGTCTGGACTGTTAGAGCCCCCCCAATCCTCGAGAGGGGATGGAAACACATCTTCGATGTAAGGTTTCATGAATGGGATTGGTTAGCCCCCCCCTAATCCTCGAGAGGGGACGGAAACTCTTATAAGCCTTGCTTAGATCACCATTAACTGCTTTGGTTAGAACCCCCTAATCCTCGCGAGGGGACGGAAACGCAAGTTTTTTCTGGTTTCTATATATTTGTGCACTAAGTTAGAACCCCCTAATCCTCGAGAGGGGACGGAACCTGAAACAACAATTGTTTTAATATGTACTCCTTTATGTTAGAACCCCCTAATCCTCGAGAGGGGACGGAAACTTTCGCACGATGTCGCTTATGTGGTTGATGTGTTCGTTAGAGCTCCCCAATCCTAGAGAGGGGACGGAAACGCATTCCTTTTCTCTGATGATGTCATTATTCGTCTCTGTTAGACCACCCCCTAAACCTCGAGAGGGGACGGAAACGCCATGCCAGCATCTTTAATAAAATCAATCATTGTTAGAACCCTCCATATCCTCGCGAGGGTACGGAAACCCACCAATCTTTTTAAATTTATCTTGAAATTTATTTCGTTAGATCCCCCAATCCTCGAGAGGGTACGGAAACAGCGCATTCAATTGGAAGATGTTGAATTTGCCCTTAGGTTAGAACCCCCTAATCCTCGAGAGGGAACGGAAACCTTCGCTAATTCTCATAAGGTTCAACCTCCAAAAAGGTTAGAATCTCCCTAAACCTCGCGAGGGGACGGAAACGCACTAAATGTGCCCTCTAATCACGAAATAGTATGTTAGAACCCCCCCAATCCTCGCAAGGGGACAGAGTGGATGGGGGCTTTTTTACTTTCCCTCAGCTTCTTGCTTTGCCAAGACAGAAGGATCTTGACTGCTTAAGCTCGTTTTTCCAAACACTTCAGAAAATATTGACAACGCTTTCAAAACTTGATATAATAATCTCAGTAAATAATAATCGTTCTAAAGGGCGCCATGAAATCGGTGAAAGATTCTTTTGCCTTTTTCTGGCGCTTTTGCAGTATAGAGAGGAGACCGTGTGAAGAAAGTAGAGTTACATCTATCAAAGACAAGACTAAAAGATGAAGAATTGATCAGTAAGCTTCAGGGCTTTTTGATGGCAAGCATTTCGCCAGACTTTGCGACCTTTCTCCATGAGCAGGAGACCAATCCCTACTCGATGAATCTGAGTTCCACGCGCGATGAGTCGGTGTGGGTTGTCAATTTGCTTTCAGAAGAAGCGGAACGGCAAATGCTAGCTCCTTTATTAAACTTGGAAACCATTAAGCTAGAGAGCTATGCTGAGGAAATCCTTGTCAAAAAAGTGGAAATCCACTCTTTATCCCAAAAGGCCTTGCTGGATATTTACCAAGATGATGATGCTTCCCACCTGATACGCGTCCATTTTTATACGCCAACGACTTTTAAGCGTCAGGGGCAGTTTGTGCTATTTCCAGACACGCGCTTGATCTTTCAAAGTTTGATGCAAAAATACAGTCGACTGGTGGAAGGAAGAGCGGAAATCGAAGAGGAGACCCTACAGTTTTTAGCAGACCATAGCCAAATTACGAGCTATCATCTAAAAAGTCATTATTTTCCAATTCATGGACGAAAATACCCCGCCTTTGAAGGCAGGGTGACGATACAGGTAAAGGGAGCATCCACGCTCAAAGCTTATGCCCAGATGCTCCTAAAATTTGGTGAATATGCCGGCGTCGGTACAAAGTGTAGCCTAGGAATGGGAGGGATGAGAATTGAAGAAAGAAAAGATTGAGTGACTCTAACCTTCCCCATCTGATAGACTTGAAGTGAAACCGAGTCTCAAAAATAGAAAAAACACCTAGATTCTGCAGTAAGCTGCCTGCTTCTAGGTGTTTTACTTTATTTATCAAACTTCACTTCCTCAATCAGATACTCGATAAAGCGCTCGCCCATCTTGGACAGGCTAGCCTTTTCGTGCTGGATATAGACCAGCTCGATTGGGTCATCGATATCCAGAGGGATGGAGACGATATTGTCTCCGTTGAGGTTACTGTTGAGAATACCGGTCGCAATCGTGTAGCCATCCAGACCGATCAAAAGGTTAAACAGTGTTGCACGGTCGCTGACGACGATGGACTTTTTATGGTGCTCCTGAGAGAGAATTTCCTCAGAAAAGTAGAAGGAGTTGTGAGTACCTTGGTCATAGCTGAGATAAGGGAAATCTTCCAAATCTGACAGTTGTACCAGCTTTTTCTTGGCCAGCGGATTGGACTTGCTGACAAAGATATGGGGCTGTGCTGTGAAGAGGTGGGTCGCAATCAGATGGCTATCATCCAGCATTTTAGAGAGGACATCACGGTTGTAGCTGTTGAGGAAGAGGACACCGATCTCGCTGCGGAAGTTTTTCACGTCGTCAATGATTTCCCAAGTCCGAGTTTCCCGCAGAAAGAGCTCGTATTTCTCCATATCGCTTTTTTTAAGCAGGGAAACAAAGGCATTGACTACAAAGGCATAGTGCTGGGCAGAGACACTAAAAAGCTCGCGGTGGGCGACAGGATTTTTGTATCGCTCTTCTAGAAGCTGAGTCTGCTCCACCACTTGGCGGGCATAGGAAAGGAACTCCATGCCGTCCTTGGTCAAGGTGATTCCTTTGGGATTACGAATGAAAATCTCAATGCCCATTTCATTTTCCAAATCTCGCACAGCGTTGGACAAGCTAGGCTGGGTTATAAAAAGTTGCTTGGCAGCCTCGTTCATGCTACCGGTCTCGACGATTTTGATAATGTAGTGTAATTGTTGAATTCTCATAGGTCTATTTTATCACAAACTGGGGATTTTTTCCTGATAAATCAGAAGTTTAGCAAATGTTTGCCTGCTAAAGTTTCCTATGCTAAAATGAAGGAAATAAGGAGGGCGATATGGCCAAAGAGGATGACTATAAAAATCGTTCGGTAGGACTACCCATCACTATTTTTATAGTATTTTTGACAATTTGCTTAATGATTCCACTTGGGAAGGTGATGACCATGTGGGGGCTTAAATCAGCTTATGAGGGACTTAGGCGAAGCAGCATGTCTTCATCTGTTCGTCAAAAGTCATCAGAGGAGCTTCTGTTAGAAGAGAAAGTTTTAGAGAGAGGAGACCATCGTTTTACATGGACAACGGATGACATCATCAATCTGCAAATCAAGGATACCGCTGCTGGTCAAAACGGAGCTTCTCTGGACCAGGTCCTTGAAAAACACGGCAAGGCTTCAAGCTTTTTTTATACTGAGAGCAATGGAAATATTGAATTAAACTATACAAGTGAGATTATTCAAGGCCGTCATAGTCATCTAAGTTTAACATGTGAAAAAGATGGAGCAGGTTATCATCTCATTGGCAAGAGAGCGAATATTCTTGATGAGGCCTATCCAACTTTGCCTCAGGGAGATAGTCCCCATCTCTGGACAAAGGATGAAGTTGCAGGTTTACAAGTTCGTGACGAGAGCACAGGCAATCCTGGCAAGTCCTACGAAGAAATCATTCAATTATTTGGCCTACCTAGAGAATCTGAAGTTTTTATTTCGCGCTTGGACGCGGCAGATAGGCAGCATATTGGCTTGGAACTCCAATACTTAACTTCAGATCAAGTCTATGATAATGAATGGGTTCATTTAATCTTTCATCGTCAAGAAGATGGCGTCTTTCGGTTGACGACAGTTACTAGTCATATCGATAGAAGAGAAAGATAGGAGGACTTTTGGCTTCCTTAGGCAGCCAAAGCAAGCAGAAAAGACGGGGAATTTGTGTTTTCTTTTGTATAAACAGACTGAAGTACATTTTGCAATCTCGATCTATTCATGATATGATGAGTTTTTAGACTGATAAGGAGCAGTGATGAAGAGACAAGAAGATTCGTTTGAAGATATTGCTTTTGAGTTAGAAAAGCAAACCTATAAGTCCAAGTTTTTGCCAGTCATGGTAGTAGCTATTGTTGTATTTTCTATTATTGGAACAGTTTTTTTAACACTTTCTCTATCAGGAAAAAGCAAAGCCAAGCAGGCGCCAATTCCGTCTAGCCAGATTAGTTCGTCATCAAATAGTTTGGAAGATGAGAAAGCTGAAGCAGAACTGTTCGCTAAAAGTCTTATTGTTTCTCCAGAAAAAAGCGGTCCCTTTCTTTGGACAGTTGAAAAGGCAGTCGCGCTTCCCATGAACAAATACAAGGGCGGAGCCGTCTTGGAAGATGTTTTAAAGGAATTTGGGAAACCAGTTCAAGGTGGGGCCTGGATTGATTTTTTGCCAAATCATAAAGTTCAAAAACATATTCGCCTTATCTGGAAATCGAAAAATGGTAGTATGGGCTATGTATCTTTAACCTTTGCTCAATTTGATGGTGTCTATAAGCTTATTTCAAAATACCATTTTAGTCTTTCAAGTGATAAAATTCAGGTGGATAACAATCCTAAAAGATCCTTTTTATGGACGCAAGCATACATCGATAGTCTTGTTATTGGTGCTAGAGAAGGAACAGCCAAAGGTACACCATATGATGAGATTGTTTTAAAAGTTGGCTTACCTCTATATCAGAAGATTTCTGGAGACGACAATCAACTGAAGATGCGGGTTGATTATGTTAATCCAGATTCTTGGCAAAATCCAGAATAATTGAAAAGAGTTCATTTAGAATTCTACAAGCAAGAAGATGGAAGATGGCGTTTGGTGTCTAAAGAAAGTGAGTAAACTAAATCGATAAGAAAGAGGAGGAAAATGAGGAGAAGTAGCAAGAAAAAACGTGATCTTCATTCGTTTAGAGAGATCAAAAGAGACCTTTATCGTCAACAAAAGCTAAAACGAGAAGAGCTCAGAATGATGACGATGAAGGAGGAGAAAAAAAGAATTAGCTTGGCTTTTACCCTTCTTTGTTTGGCAATCTCTTTTGCCTTGTTCTTTGGCTTCTATTATTTATCGCAACAGGTTCCTAATAAAGCTGAATTGAAGTACAAATATGACGATAAATCCTCGTCAGTTAGTGGAGACAGCTCGGCTAGTCAGCAAAATGATGATGAATCAAAATTGACCCAAGAACAAAAGGAACTGAAACAGAAAATTGTTGAGGAAGATGAAGAGAAGTTTGCTTTTAATTGGACATTGGATAATTTTGTAGAGCTCAAGGTGGAAAATGGGGGGACTAATAGTCCAACTTTAGAAGAAGTCATTGCGAAATACGGTAAGGGTTCAGCTGTGAGTTTTGGTACAAAAGGATTGACACTAACTTATAAGACAAGAATTATAGATGTTCCGAGATATGGCTCATCGGGACATCCTCAGGAAATCAATTTGGTTTTTTATGACCCTGATTCGAATGGCAAGAACTATTATTTGATAAGTAAAAGTGCAGTATATTTAGATGACAGTAACTATCCTTCAGCGACGAAAGACGAATTTGTCTTTAAGTGGAAGCCAGAAGATATGGATACATTAAAAATAGGTGATAGCCAGTATGGCAAAGGTGGGATGACTTATCAAGAGGTTGTTGAGCGTTTTGGACTTCCTTCAGAACTTAATATTTATGGAAGTGGCATGAGCAATAGCCCCTTATCACTACAGGCCAATTATAGAAACTTTCGAAACATAGAACGAAAATATGATTCAGTAACTTTGATTTTCAAGCGGCAGGAAGATGGTAGTTTTTATCTGGCAAGTGCAAATAGTGAATTTGACAAGAGCTGGTAAGACTGTGATTACTTAGAGAACATTTGAAAATTCTAATATTTTTTATGCCTTGACATTCCTTATCTCTAACGATATAATGTTTACAATTTAACCTTTAATCAAGTCCAGTGAGGCTGCAAGGTAGGAAAAACGGTATAAGGGGCAATCTGACTGCCTTGTTTTTTGCGAAACCTTGCTGTGGCAAGGTTTTTTCTTGTAGAAAGTGAGGTTGTCATGGTTAGTGACAGTTGTAAAAAGAGATTTGGCAAGATTATGCTGGAGCAGATGGAGCTCTTGGAGCAAGTAGAAATTGCGCCTCAGATTTTTTCGATGCGTCTGAGAGGCCAGATGGTGAGTCAGATGCAGGTTGGTCAATTTCTGCATATCCGAGTGCCAGATGATAGCAAGCTCCTGCGGCGTCCGATTTCTATATCGGAGATTGATCGGGAGAAAAATATCTGTCGAATTATCTATCGGGTCGAAGGTGGCGGGACTGCCATTTTCTCTCAGCTTCCTGTCGGTAGCTATCTTGATGTCATGGGACCTCAGGGTAATGGCTTTGATTTGTCTCCGGTAGAAAAGGGAGACAAGGTCTTGATTATCGGTGGTGGTATCGGTGTGCCTCCTCTCTTACAAACAGCCAAAGAACTGTATGACAAGGGAGCCCAGGTTACAGCAGTATTAGGATTTGCCAATCAATCTACGGTTATTTTGGAAGAAGAATTTCGTGAGTGCAGTCAGTTGTTTATCACTACAGATGATGGTACTTATGGTCAAAAAGGCTATGTATCAACCATTGTCGATGAGCTGACAGAAGAGTTTGCTGCGGTTTATTCTTGTGGGGCGCCCGGCATGCTCCAGTATGTGGATCGGAAATTTCACGATCATCCCCATGCCTATCTATCGATGGAGTCTCGCATGGCTTGTGGAATGGGCGCTTGCTATGCCTGCGTCGTTCATGTAGCAGGCCAGGATGAAGCGGTCAATAAGCGGGTTTGTGAAGACGGTCCAGTTTTTGAGACTGGAAGCATCGTGCTTTAGGAGGATAAGGAAATGACTGAAAATCGTTTGAAAATTTCTCTGCCAGGCTTAGAGCTGAAAAATCCAATCATTCCAGCTTCAGGTTGTTTTGGTTTCGGTCAAGAGTATGCCAAATACTATGACTTGGATCTACTGGGCTCTATCATGATCAAGGCGACGACACAACATCCTCGCTTTGGCAATCCAACGCCCCGTGTGGCTGAGACGCCAGCTGGCATGCTCAATGCTATCGGCCTCCAAAACCCAGGGGTCGATGCAGTTTTGACTGAAAAACTTCCTTGGCTGGCTCAGCACTATCCAGACTTGCCGATTATTGCCAATGTGGCTGGTTTCTCCAATGAAGAATATGCTTATGTATCTGGGAAAATCTCTCAAGCTCCCAATGTCAAGGCCATTGAGCTCAATATTTCCTGCCCCAATGTGGACCATGGCAATGCGGGTCTTTTAATCGGACAAGTCCCTGAGCTAGCCTATGAAGC
The DNA here is from genome assembly GCA_905372795.1 of Streptococcus cristatus. Taxonomy (GTDB): domain Bacteria; phylum Bacillota; class Bacilli; order Lactobacillales; family Streptococcaceae; genus Streptococcus; species Streptococcus cristatus_J. The sequence continues at coordinate 8,004 of CAJPQE010000004.1, forward strand.
AGTAAAAGCAGCAGTTGCTGCTTCTCAAGTTCCAGTCTATGTCAAATTGACCCCCAGTGTAGCAGATATTACCCAAGTAGCCAAGGCGGCAGAAGATGCGGGCGCGAGCGGCCTAACCATGATCAATACCTTGGTGGGAATGCGTTTTGATTTGAAAACGAAGCGGCCCATCATTGCCAATGGAACGGGTGGCATGTCTGGTCCAGCTGTCTTTCCTGTGGCGCTCAAGTTGATTCGTCAGGTCGCTCAGTTCACCAAACTACCAATCATTGGCATGGGCGGAGTTGACTCGGCAGAGGCAGCGCTGGAGATGTTTATCGCTGGTGCATCGGCCATCGGCGTCGGAACGGCGAATTTTACTGACCCGTATGCCTGTCCTAACATTATAGAAAACTTGCCGCAAGTCATGGATAAATATGGCATTGAAAGCCTAGAAAGCTTGAGAAAAGAAGTCAGAGAAAATTTACTTTAAGCTCGATTTTCTCTTGACAAACTTCCCAGTAAATTATAGAATGTTTAAGATAAAACCTTTAAAGAAGTCCAGAGAGGCTCTAAGGCTCATACGTTTAAAATGGCAGATTCTGCCACATTTTCGTGTAACCTTGCTCTCGGGCAAGGTTTTTTCTATGATTGTAATCATCTTTATAGTAAGTAAAAAGCAAGGAGAAGAACCGTATGCATGAAGAACGTCCTATTATCGCCCTAGACTTTCCATCTTTTGATGATGTCAAAAACTTTCTGGAGCATTTTCCTGAAGATGAAAAGCTGTACGTCAAAATCGGCATGGAATTCTTTTATGCCATTGGTCCAGAAATTGTGCATTATCTGAAAGGCTTGGGGCATAGTATTTTCCTCGATTTGAAATTGCACGACATCCCTAATACCGTGCGTTCAGCTATGTCTGTTTTGGGAACATTTGGCATTGATATGGTGACGGTTCACGCAGCTGGTGGCGTTGAGATGATGCGGGAGGCCAAAAAAGTTCTCGGTGACAATGCGAAGCTAGTAGCGGTGACCCAGTTGACCTCGACCAGTGAAGAAGACATGCGCGACTGCCAAAATATCCAAACAACCGTGCAAGAATCCGTTGTCAATTATGCCCGCAAGGCTAAGGAAGCTGGGCTGGATGGGGTTGTTTGTTCAGCCTTGGAAGTTGAGCTGATCAAGGAAGCTACGGCGGACGATTTTCTTTGCGTGACGCCGGGTATTCGGCCAGCAGGTGCTGAAATTGGTGACCAAAAGCGGGTCATGACACCGCAGGAAGCCCACCAAATTGGCAGCAATTATATTGTAGTTGGTCGTCCGATCATTCAGGCTGAGAATCCTTGGGATGCTTATCACGAAATTAAGAAACAGTGGAATAGCTAAATAAGAATTTTAAATGAAATGAATAACAGATGTATAAGGAGTAAAAAATGACTTTAGCCAACGATATTGCACGCGACTTGTTGAAAATCAAAGCGGTTTACTTGAAACCAGAGGAGCCTTTTACTTGGGCTTCTGGGATTAAATCACCGATTTACACAGATAACCGAGTGACTTTGGCTTACCCAGAGACTCGGACCTTGATCGAAAATAGCTTTGTAGAAAAAATTCGTGCGGAATTTCCTGATGTGGAAGTGATTGCGGGCACGGCAACGGCGGGCATTCCTCACGGTGCTATCATTGCCGACAAGATGAATCTGCCTTTTGCCTATATCCGTAGCAAACCCAAAGATCACGGGGCGGGCAATCAGATTGAAGGCCGAGTGGCTCCTGGTCAAAAGATGGTTGTGATTGAAGATTTGATTTCCACTGGTGGTTCTGTCTTGGATGCTATTGGGGCAGCTAAGCGTGAAGGAGCAGATGTAATCGGTGCTGCAGCTATCTTCACCTACGAATTGCCAAAGGCGGATAAGAACTTTGCGGATGCAGGCGTGAAGTTGGTGACCTTGTCAAACTACACAGAGCTTATTCACTTGGCTGAGCAAGAAGGCTACATCAATGCAGAAGGATTGGCTTTGCTGAAGAAGTTCAAAGAGGATCAAGAAAACTGGCAAAATTAAGAAGGTACGAGGAGGCGGGACTAGCATGTTCCTGTCTCCTTTTTAGGATTTACTTGGTCTCTGCTCACTTTTTAAAATAGCAAAAAGTGCCTGATTTTGTTATAATAAAGCCATGTCTAAGATTTATCATATCACTTTTTTGATTCTGCAAAAAATCATGCTGGTATTGAGTCTTCATTGGCTGTTTACAGCTATTTTTCATGTGTCGCAGTTGAGTAGCTTGGCTCTGATTTTGTTTGGAGTCTTGGCGATCTTAGCGAATCGCTATCGGTTTCAGCTTAAAAAGTTTTATCATTTTCTCATGAGGCACAAGCTGGCCATTGCTTTAGCAGCTCTCCTTTTTCAGCTCATCATGCTCCTATCGGCTGAGCTTTTGATTCGACGGGATGCAGCGGTGGTTTTTACAGGGGCTTTCAAGTACCTGAAGGAGTCCTCTATTTCCAGCTACCTGACGCGCAATCCCAATAATCTGCCCCTCTTTCTCTATGAGCGTTTCTTCTTTAATCTCTTTGGCGATGCAGCGCTCTGGATTATGCAGGGACTCAATCTTTTTTACGTCAATATTGCGACTTGGATCCTCCACAAAGGCTGTCAGCGATACTTTTCGCAGGCTACAGCAGATGCGGTTTTTAGTCTTTATGTGACCTTAGTCGGATTTTCGCCTTACTACATGTCCATGTACACGGACATTCCTCCCTTGCCTTTGATTAGTCTACAGATTTTTCTGGCTCTGAGTCTGTTGGAAAATAAGGGGAATAGTCGCCAAATCATTTCTAGAAGCCTTTTATTAGGGATTCTGACCAGTCTTGCCTTTTTGATTCGTCCGACAGTGATGATTCTATTGATTGCTGTTTTTGGAGTTTTGTTTTTGAGACAGAACTGGAAAAAGTTTTTCTTGACTGCTGCGGTCTTTACTTTAAGCTTTTCAGTAGGCTACCTTCCACTTCATTATGGCCTAGCGCACCAGACCGAAGTGCCGATCATCCAAGGCGAAGGGCTGGCCAAAGGGCCACTGCTTTTCATCAATCTGGGCCTAACCAATATCGGTCACGATCAGGAAGACATGAAGGAAGGGCTCTTGCAATACGTGGAACCTGATAAGCGGGCTGACTACAATAACGGTATGTTTGCCAAGGAAAATGTCATCAAAGAAATCAAGCGTCGTCTGAAAGAATACACTCCGCTGACCTTTCTACAGCACCTGTATTATAAACACTCTTTGACAGTTGCCGAAGGAAACTTGGGTTGGCTCTATCGCAGTGTTGAAAATGAAAAGACACCTTATATTTCACCGCTTTATGAGTTCACAAAAGACAATGCATTTGCTCAGTTTATCCGTGACTTTTTCCTCAATTCTGATAAGGATAGTTTTCGATTTTATTCGCTGCTCAAGCAGGCAGTTTGGATTGTCATGGCTTTGGGGCTGGTCTTTGCCCTTTGGAAATACCGACCAAATGATTCCTTGAATTTCTTGATCTTGGCAGTTTTCGGTGGTCTCCTCTTTCTGCAAATTTTCGAAGGAGGCAAGACCCGTTATCTGATTCAGTTTTTGCCACAGATTTTGATTTTGTCTGCTGTAGGCTTGACCCAGTATCCGCTAGACTTGACTCGCAAGAAATTTTGGAAAAATAAGGTCTAACTAGACTTGTCAGCTTAGTTGCTCATAGGTATGGAATGTAAAATAAAAAGGAGACATGTATGCAGCATTCAGCTTGGCACGCTTTGATTAAGGAGCAGTTGCCGGAAGGTTATTTTGCAAAAATCAATCATTTTTTGGACGAAGTGTATGCTTCGGGGACCATTTACCCACCTCGGGAAAAAGTTTTTAATGCGATTCAGACGACGGATTTAGCGGATGTTAAGGTGGTTATTTTGGGGCAGGATCCCTACCACGGACCGAGACAGGCGCAAGGCTTGAGTTTTTCGGTTCCTGATGACATTCCAGCTCCGCCTTCTTTACAGAATATTCTCAAAGAATTGGCCGATGATATCGGCGTGAAGGAGTCGCATGATTTGACGTCTTGGGCTCAGCAAGGTGTTCTCTTGCTCAATGCCGGTCTGACAGTGCCTGCTGGCCAGGCCAATGCCCATGCTGGCTTAATCTGGGAGCCTTTTACAGATGCGATTATCAAGGTAGTCAATGCAAAGTCGGATCCAGTTGTCTTTATACTCTGGGGATCTTACGCCCGCAAGAAAAAAGCCTTAATTAGCAATTCCCAACATTTGATTATCGAGTCAGCTCACCCAAGTCCGCTGTCTGCGTATCGCGGTTTCTTTGGCAGTAAACCTTTTTCACGAACCAATGATTTTTTAGTGGCTAAGGGCTTGGAGCCAATCGATTGGTTAGCATAGGAGGTAGTATGGTTCAGTTAGCAACGATTTGTTATATTGATAATGGGCGGGAGTTTCTCATGCTGCACCGCAACAAAAAGCCCAATGATGTTCATGCTGGGAAATGGATTGGAGTCGGTGGCAAGCTAGAGCGTGGAGAAACCCCTCAGGAATGCGCTGCACGCGAGATTTTAGAGGAAACAGGTCTAAAGGCTAAGCCTGTCCTAAAAGGTGTTATTACTTTTCCAGAATTCACTCCCGACTTGGACTGGTACACTTATGTTTTCAAGGTGACGGAGTTTGAGGGGGAACTGATTGATTGCAATGAAGGGACGCTGGAATGGGTGCCTTACGATCAGGTTCTTTCAAAGCCGACTTGGGAAGGCGATCATACCTTTGTTGAATGGCTGCTGGAGGATAAGCCCTTCTTTTCAGCTAAATTTGTTTATGATGGTGATAAACTGCTCGACACGCAGGTCGATTTTTACGAATAAAGGAGATACAAAATGCTACTAATCAAGAATGGCCGTGTAATGGATCCTAAGTCTGGTCTAGATCAAGTGTGTGATGTGCTGGTGGAGGGCAAGAACATTGTCAAAATCGGCCAAAATCTGGAAGCGGCTGATGCCCAAGTCCTAGATGCTGGTGATTTGGTCGTTGCACCCGGTCTGGTCGACATTCACGTTCATTTCCGGGAGCCAGGCCAGACTCATAAGGAAGATATTCATACGGGGGCTTTGGCAGCAGCAGCAGGTGGCTTTACGACAGTTGTTATGATGGCCAATACCAATCCGACTATCTCTACGGTTGAAACTCTGAAAGAAGTACTGGAGTCGGCTAGTCGGGAAAATATCCATATCAAGTCGGTCGCGACCATTACTGAGAATTTCGATGGGCAGCATCTGACAGATTTTCAAGGTCTCTTGGCAGCTGGTGCAGTAGGTTTTTCTGATGACGGTATTCCGCTGACCAATGCTGGGATTGTCCGCCAAGCCCTCGTAGAAGCACGCAAAAACAATACTTTTATCAGCTTGCATGAGGAAGATCCAAATCTCAACGGGATTCTCGGCTTCAATGAGCATATCGCCAAAGAGCATTTTCATATCTGTGGTGCGACAGGTGTGGCAGAGTACAGCATGATTGCCCGCGATGTCATGATTGCTTATGATGCTAAAGCTCATGTGCATATCCAGCATTTGTCCAAGGCTGAGAGTGTAAAGGTAGTGGAATTCGCTCAGAAGCTAGGTGCTCAAGTCACCGCTGAAGCAGCACCTCAGCACTTCTCTAAGACAGAAGCTCTGCTATTGACCAAGGGCAGTAATGCTAAGATGAATCCGCCTCTGCGCTTAGAATCGGACCGTCTGGCCGTTATCGAAGGGCTCAAGTCTGGTGTTATTTCTGTCATTGCAACGGACCATGCTCCACATCACGCTGATGAGAAAAATGTTGAAGACATCACTAAAGCACCTTCTGGTATGACTGGCCTTGAGACTTCGCTTTCTCTGGGGCTGACCTACTTGGTTGAGGCTGGTCATCTGAGCTTGATGGAACTTTTGGAGAAAATGACAGTCAATCCAGCTCAGTTGTATGGTTTTGATACTGGTTTTCTAGCCGAAGAAGGCCCAGCTGACATCACTATTTTCGATCCTAAGGCTGACCGTTTGGTCTCCGATCATTTTGCCTCCAAGGCAGCCAATTCACCTTTTGTTGGTGAAGAGCTGAAAGGCCAAGTCAAATATACCATCTGCGATGGAGAAATCGTCTTCCAAGCCTAGTAGATATTCATAGAAAGTCAACGTTCCATGTCATTTTGGAACGTTTTTCGTATTAAGAAGAAGGATTCTTTGAAAAGGCATTCCCTTTTTACAATAAAAACAGTATAATAGTAGAAAAAACATAGACTGGAGCTTTTATTTATGAAAAAGAAGCATCTTATTTTACCTGTTTTGTCTACGGTTCTGTTGGCACCTGCCTTTTTGGACCATCAAGTTGCTGCGGATGAGGTTCAGCCAGCAACTGCTGTGGCAAATGTGAACGAACCAGCTCAAAAACCGGCTGAAACGGATTTGGCGCAAGCAGGTGGAGTTTCTGCAGATGAAGCTAGCGTCAATGCGGCCATCGCAGCTAATGCTCAAGATGTATCAGGAGCGTCTGACGCAGGCTTGCCTGAAGCTACCATTCTTCATACAAACGATGTGCATGGTCGTATCGTCGAAGAAAAAGGTGTTATCGGAGATGCCAAACTTGCAACAGTTATCAAGGAAGAACGTGCGAAAAATCCTCAAACGCTGGTCGTAGATGCAGGAGATGCTTTCCAAGGTCTGCCAATTTCTAATAGCTCCAAAGGGGAAGAACGCGCGAAGATCCTCAATGAAATCGGCTATGATGCTATGGCGGTCGGAAACCATGAATTTGACTTTGGTTTGGATGAGGCTAAAAAATATAAAGAAATCCTTAATTTCCCACTTCTCAGTGCCAACACCTATGCCAACAATGCCCGTGTGTTCCAAGCATCCACTATTGTGGACAAGGATAAGAATGTAGAAGGTGATGAGTTTGTCGTGATCGGGGTGACCACTCCTGAGACAGCTACCAAAACGCACCCAAAAAATATTCAAGGTGTGACTTTCGCGGATCCAATCACAGAGGTTAATCGGGTGATCGACGAAGTTGAAGCGCGTGCAGCAGCTGAAGGCAAGACTTACAAAAACTATGTCGTTCTGGCTCACTTGGGTGTGGATACTACGACACCAGTTGAATGGCGCGGTTCTACCTTGGCTGAAGCCCTTTCTAAAAATGCCAAGCTGAAGGGCAAGCGCGTTACAGTGATTGACGGCCATTCTCACACAGTAGAGTCTACTACTTACGGTGAAAATGTGACCTACAACCAGACTGGTAGTTATTTGCATAATATCGGTAAAGTTACTTTTAAGGCCAACCAACTTCTGGGCGATCCTCAGCAAATCCCAGCTGCAACAGCTAAAAAAGCTAGTCCAGACCCAGTTGTAGCAGAGATGGTCAAGAAGATCAAGGAAAAATACGATGCAGAAAATGCCAAGGTGATCGTGGCCAAGAGCCCTGTAGAGCTTAACGGTGACCGTGAAAATGTCCGCGTTCGAGAAACCAATCTGGGAAATGTGGTAGCCGATGCCCTTTACAAATACGGCCAAACAGGCTTTGCCAACAAAACAGACTTGGCTGTGACCAACGGTGGTGGCCTACGCGAAACCATTGCCAAAGACAAACCAATCACTAAGGGAAATGTCATCGCTGTATTGCCATTTGGAAATACCATTTCACAAATCAAGGTAACTGGTCAGAATATCGCAGATATGTTTGCCAAATCTTTGGGTTCCATTCTGCAAGAAAAAGATGGAAAACCTGTCTTGGATGAAAACGGCCAACCATTGCTAGAGCCAAGCGGCGGTTTCTTGCAAGTTTCTGGTGCTAAAGTTTACTATGACACAACTTTGCCAGCAGAGAAAAGGATCCTTCGCATTGAAATCAAAAATAAAGAAACAGGTGCTTATGAAGCCCTTGACTTGGCTAAGACCTATTACCTGACAACCAATGACTTCCTAGCAGCTGGTGGTGATGGTTATACCATGCTGGGTGGTGCACGCGAGGAAGGTCCATCTATGGACGTGGCCTTTGCAGAATATCTGGAAAGTGCAGATTTGACCGCCTATGCAGCAATCAATCCAAATTCTCGCACGATTTCTATGTCTGCTAGCAAGGATACAGATGGAGATGGCTACACAGATATCGAGGAAATCCAGCAGGGCACTGATCCAAAAGATGCCGCTTCTAAGCCTGGACAAAGCAACCCAGCAAATCCAACCAATCCAACCAATCCAACCAATCCAACAAACCCAACTAATCCGACAGCGCCAACTGGTCCAACAAGACCAAGCAATCCAGTGGTTCCAAGCCAGCCTAATCATCTGGTTGTGCCTGAGACAAAACCACAAGAAGAACCTTCTGTTGAGAAGCCAAATACAGCTCAGCCAGCAGCTAATAAGGCGACTTATCAAGCTCCAGCACAGGTCCGTCCGACAGAAGTAGCAAGCAAACAAAGTACTCTTCCGAAAACAGGAAGCAAGAATCCTTTCCTTCTTTCTATGTTTGGCTTGGTATTCGGAATGCTGGGTGTAGCAGGTCTGAAAAAAACTCAAAAAGATTAAAAAAATGAGGCTGGGACAAAAGTCCTAGCCTCTCAATTTTTTTTTGATTGTCGAGTAAGACGCAGTGGTTGAGTGGGCTATACTACGCTGATTTCATCAGCATTTACAGCCCTACTCAACTGTGCGGAGGTGGGACGACGAAATCGAATTCTAACGAATTACCGATTTCTGTCCCACTCTCATTTTTTTGGATTTTGCTTGGTCAGGTTGATGCCCCAAGGGATTAGGTTTTCAGATTTATTTCGGATCCGCTGGATATTGTCCCGATGACGAAGGATGATAATAGCTGCTAAGAGAATGATAATCAGGGTAAAGAGGAAATCATAGCTAGGTAGGATAAAGCCTAAAGCAGGAAAAATCAAGACAGACAGGATAGCCACGCTTGCAGAAACCACGCTAGCGAGGGAAATCATACTTCCCAGATAGAGGGTTGTCACAAAGACCAATATCAGATAGACAAAGAAAGCGGGTGAGAAGCCCAGAACAACTCCTGCACTAGTCGCCACGGCTTTGCCGCCCTTGAAGCCAGCAAAGATTGGAAAGGTATGGCCAATCACGGCCAAGAGACCAAAAATCAGTGGGGAAATCCCATCAATATGCAGGAAAAGCGGCAACAGCGTTGCCAGTGTACCTTTGAAAAAGTCAATAGCAAAGGTGGCAGTGCCGGCCGTCTTACCCAAAATCCGGAAAGTATTGGTCGTGCCAGTATTGCCACTGCCGTATTCGCGCAGGTTCTTTTTAAAGAAAATCTGTCCAATCCAAAGCCCGGTCGGAATAGAGCCCAATAAATATGCTAGTAATAATCCAAGTATCGTGTTCATCATGATTTTATTATACCATGATTTGGAACGTGGACAAAGGACTATGATAAGAATATTTTAAGTGAATTGTCTAGTCTGACGCTTGCAGCTAGGCTGCCTTTCTCCAAAATCACTTGAAATCCAGATTCTATCAGCCTTTAAAGGGTATTTTGTAGAAAAAAACTTTGCAAAATTTACCAAAAACTTGTAAGATAATAAGGATGACTATCATGCAGGAGGTTCCTTGTGGCAAAAAAGGAAATCAATATTAACAATTACAATGACGATGCCATTCAGGTATTAGAAGGGTTGGATGCGGTCCGCAAACGTCCAGGGATGTATATCGGATCAACCGACGGAGCGGGACTTCACCATCTGGTTTGGGAGATTGTGGACAATGCAGTCGATGAAGCCCTGTCAGGCTTTGGTGACCGGATTGATGTGACCATCAACAAAGACGGCAGTCTGACTGTCGCAGACCACGGACGCGGAATGCCGGTCGGCATGCACGCGATGGGCATTCCCACGGTTGAGGTTATTTTCACCGTTCTCCACGCCGGCGGTAAGTTCGGCCAAGGTGGCTATAAGACCTCGGGTGGTCTCCACGGTGTAGGTTCCTCTGTTGTCAATGCTCTGTCCAGCTGGCTGGAAGTGGAAATTACGCGCGACGGGGCTGTTTACAAGCAGCGCTTTGAAAATGGTGGAAAACCAGTCACCACGCTCAAGAAAATCGGCACGGCACCTAAGTCCAAGTCTGGGACTAAAGTGACCTTCATGCCGGACGATACGATTTTTTCAACGACAGATTTCAAGTACAACACTATTGCAGAGCGTCTTAAGGAATCAGCTTTTCTACTCAAGAATGTCCGCCTGTCGCTAACCGATGCACGTACTGGCGAAGAAGTAGAGTTCCACTATGAGAATGGGGTTGAAGACTTTGTCAGCTATCTCAATGAAGACAAGGAAACCCTGACTCCTGTCCTCTATTTCGAGGGCGAGGAGAGCGGCTTCCAAGTTCAGGTGGCCCTCCAGTACAACGACGGCTACGCCGACAATATCCTGTCCTTTGTCAATAACGTCCGCACCAAGGACGGCGGTACCCACGAAACGGGACTCAAGACCGCTATCACCAAGGCCATGAATGACTATGCCAGAAAGACAGGTCTGCTCAAGGAAAAGGACAAAAATCTGGAAGGCTCAGACTACCGCGAGGGTCTGGCTGCTGTCCTGTCCATCCTCGTCCCAGAAGAACACCTCCAGTTTGAAGGCCAGACCAAGGACAAGCTGGGCAGTCCTTTGGCTCGTCCTGCCGTGGACTCCATCGTCTCTGACAAGCTGACCTTCTTCCTCTTGGAAAATGGTGAGCTGGCTTCTAACCTTATCCGCAAGGCTATCAAGGCCAGAGATGCTAGAGAAGCAGCCCGCAAGGCGCGTGACGAAAGCCGCAATGGCAAGAAGAATAAGAAAGACAAGGGCTTGCTTTCTGGTAAGCTGACCCCGGCCCAGTCTAAGAACCCAGCCAAGAACGAACTCTATCTGGTCGAGGGAGACTCTGCCGGTGGCTCTGCCAAGCAAGGCCGTGACCGTAAGTTCCAAGCCATCCTGCCTCTGCGCGGTAAGGTTATCAATACTGCTAAGGCTAAGATGGCTGACATTCTCAAGAACGAAGAAATCAACACCATGATTTACACGATTGGAGCGGGTGTTGGGACAGACTTCACCCTTGAGGATGCCAACTACGACAAGATCATCATCATGACCGATGCGGACACCGACGGTGCCCATATCCAGACCTTGCTGCTGACCTTTTTCTATCGCTATATGCGTCCGCTGGTCGAGGCTGGCCGCGTCTATATTGCCCTGCCGCCTCTCTACAAGATGTCCAAGGGCAAGGGCAAGAGCGAAGTTGTCGAGTATGCCTGGACCGATGGCGAGCTGGATGACCTGCGCCGCAAGTTTGGTAAGGGCGCTACGCTTCAGCGCTACAAGGGGCTCGGTGAAATGAACGCTGACCAACTCTGGGAGACGACCATGAATCCCGACACCCGCACCCTCATCCGTGTCACCATCGAAGACCTAGCCCGCGCCGAACGCCGAGTCAATGTCCTCATGGGCGACAAGGTCGAACCACGCCGCAAGTGGATTGAGGATAATGTCAAGTTTACGCTTGAGGAGAGCGGGGAGATGGTGTTTTGACTAGAATTTTAAATTTTTTAAATGGTATTTTAGATAAATATAATGAGGATTATGAACAGTATAAGAGTAGAGAAGAAAATTTAAAAAAGTTAAAAGTTTTAAAGATTTTAAATAATACTATATATATCAAACAAAAGGCTGAGAAAGATATAGGAAAATATATTTGTTATGGGATATTTTACGGGCTTTTATTGTTAGTATTCTTAAGTTGTCGTCCTAGTTATGATAACATTGGACATAGCTGGTTAAATCTTTTATGGCCAATTATGTATCTATTCTTTTTGATATGCTTAATTTTTATATCTTACTATATCCTTCTGATGTTGTCTATCCAATTTATGTTGTATATCCAATGTATTTCATTATCTATTAGGAAAGATTCTTTTAGAAAAAATAGATTTCTAAATATAATTATTACAACATTTCCTGAATTGTTCTGGTTAAAACATTACTTTTTGCTATTACCTATATTTGCCTTTTCGATTATGATATCTACTTTTATACCTATTTTTGTTACTAAGAACAATTATACATTGATTTGTATTTCTATATTGATAGCAACAAGGATGATGACCTGGATCTTAAAGAGGATAACTTACTCACAGCCAAGGTTTCTAATTGGAGACTATACTTCCAGTCCCACAACGATATTAGCAATTCTTGGTATTTTGGGTTTGATTTTAGGTGGTGTTAATTTGGAAAAAAATTACTTCTGGAGTTTGACATTCATTATTGTTACAATATCAAGCCATGGGACAAAAGTTGTTATTGATGAACTATATATTGAAGGATGTCAAAAGGCACAAAGAATATTGGAAGTTGAGCTACTTTCAATAAAACCAAATTATTACAAATTAAAAGAATGTTATTTTTATGGTGGTGAAAAGTACAAAGAAAAGCTGCTGAGCACAGAAAAATTCTTAGAAGTGGTTGTAAAAAATGAATTGAAATCATTAAAAGATTTAAAAACTTATGATGATTATAGGCTTTATAAAGCGTATAAGGGAAGAAGTTATTTATAAATAACTTCTTCCCCCATATCTAAAACAATAATTCCCTCTTACTTAAGTTCGGACAAGCTCTCCAGAGCGTGAATGAGTCTGTCCGATTTTCGGGTGAGGCCTTTCATGGCAAATTCTGTTTGTCCGAAAATCGGACGAGTGTTTTTTGAGTAAAAGACGAACGTTTGTTTTTCGGACGAGCTCTTGCAAGAGCAAAAAACTTTTTCCGAAAATCGGACGAAGTAAAAAGTACATTAAAATAAAAAATTAGGAGATTGTAAAAATGAAAAAAATTTATGGAACTACCAGTTTGGATGTTAAATCTTTAGAAAACAACGAATTTTTCCAGCTCATGTCTGAGAGCATGGAGGAGATTGCGGCTTTTAATAAAGCCAACAAGGTGGATGCTATTTACACGACTAAGTTGGCGGAGATGGAGCAGCTTTTGGCTAAGCTACAAGGCGGGCTTCATCAGACCAAGTCCAGCAAGCTAGTGGCTAGTCTGGATCAGGCTGACCGTGAGCGTGACGATGCTTTGGCTACGCTCCAGTCTTTAGTTCGGGCCTTTGCACGGGTCAAGGACGCAGCAACCAAGGAAGCCTACGAGACCCTATCTCAGCTCCTGAAAAACTACAGTGGCCTAGCTAGCACTAGCTTTGAAAAGGAGACTGAGGGCATCAACCACCTGCTTCAAGAGCTGAAAAAGCCAGTCTACCAGACAGCGCTGAGCAAGCTTCATCTGGAAGCTCATGTCGACAGTCTGGCTGCTGCCCAGAAGGCCTTTGAAAAGGTCTACAAGGAGCGACTGACAGAGCTCAAGGGCAAGGCTCCAAGCCAGAATAAGACCGTCCGACTTAAGCTACAAGAAATTTATGATTTCCTTGTGGACTTCACCGCCATCGGTGCCTACGCTTATCCCGAAAGAACTCACATGGTCAACCTCCGCGACCACCTCAACACCATCCGCAGTCGCTACAAAAAACGTAAACCAAGCAAAAAAACTTCCCCAACACAATTAGAAGAAGCCAAATAGGTTGTTATGTTTAATTTATGCGAGTCAAAATAAATCTTAGAAAGTGAATAAGAGCAGGTATACCCTCTACAGAATCAAGAATCTCCACTAAAAAGGCAGGTATTCCCATGAGAACTGAACCCGAAATGCTAGATTTAATTTTGCAAACCGCAAAAGCGCTACAAGTCAATGCTGTCGCTATGTCCGGCTCGCGGACAAACCCAAAGGCTCCCAAGGATGAGTTCCAAGACTATGATGTGGTCTACATTGTAGAGAATTTGGATGGTCTGGTGGCTGACCTTGCTTGGTTGGAAAGGTTTGGCAAGCGCATCATCGAGCAGCATAATGTACTTGACCATCGCCACCTCTATCTCATGCTCTTTGAAGATGGCAATCGGATCGATTTGACCCTCTGCCCCAAGGAGTACATCAGAGAATGGGTGGATAGCGAAGCGGATTTCACGGTGCTGGATGACCCGCAGGGGCTCTTTGCCCCTTATGCACCGACCCCCAAGCGCTATTGGACGGCACCAGCCAGTGCGATTGACTTTGACAAATCCTGCAATGAATTCTGGTGGGTCTCAGCTTATGTAGTTAAGGGCATTTGTCGCAAGCAACTCATCTATGCGACGGATCATCTCTATGGCATCTGCCAGCAGGAATTGCTCAAGCTGTTAGCTTGGCAAGTAGCAGTAGATAAGGGAACGGTCGATGTTGGTAAGAACTACAAATACCTCTTTCAGTATTTTCCTTCTGAGAAAGAAAAGGAATTTACAGCCTTGCTTGACTTTTCTGACCAGAAAAAAATTACTAAGTCTCTCTTTGCTACCATGGACTTTTTCCACAAAGAAGCCCAAGCCTTCTCTCTCAAAACCGGCTTCCACTATGACAAAGAAACTGCAGAGAAGATGATGGAGTATGCTGAGGAGAGGTTGAAATAGTTTCAGATACACTTACAAGATGAACAAATGCTTTAGTTTATAATAGCTATTGAGGTGAAATAGTATGTTGGATTTTATGTTTGGAATATTTTCTATGTTATTCCCATTTCTTCAGATTGTGTCCATAATCTTATCAATATATATTGCCTTACAAAATAACAAACTTGGCAAAAGATTTTATGGTTTATTTTTTCCTGTAATTATCACTATATGGAATATTTGGTTATTTTCCATAGATCGGACAGATATGTTTGATGATGCTTTAAGGTTTTATTTTTTTCTAATTGATTTTGGTTTACCTATGCTTATTTCTTCCACGCTTTATCACTCAATACGCATATATTATTTATACAAATCAATCAACTGGCGAGTCTTCCCTATAAGTATCTGTTATTTATTCGGTTTAATTTTTCATTATCTTAATACAATGCATTGGGAGGAGCTATTTCGAGGGCAAAAGTTTGTATTTGATATCTTGCTGATATCGACTGCTATAATTTCTTATTTACCTTGTCTATATTTGTACATGCTTCAAAGAAGAAAGAACAATCCATAGGGAATAGTTGCTTTTGGTTAATCTAAATAAGTGTTTGTAAATGACTTAAATAGTATCTAAAAATATTTTTCTTAAGTACCAATTTTAATATAAAAATCTACTCTACATTCTTTGAAAGGAGTTGAACAAGCCCTAAATACTGTGTGAAAAAGATACATTCTCTTGTGAGCATTGCTCACTGCAAGAATTTCCTATTTTCACTTTGTATTTTACGGGCTCTGTATCCTATATGAGTAACATTCAAAACATGTCCCTTGATGACATCATGGGAGAGCGCTTTGGTCGCTACTCCAAATACATCATTCAAGAGCGGGCCTTGCCGGACATTCGCGATGGCTTGAAGCCTGTTCAGCGCCGTATTCTTTATTCCATGAATAAGGACGGCAACACCTTTGACAAGGGCTACCGCAAGTCAGCCAAGTCAGTCGGGAACATCATGGGGAATTTCCATCCCCACGGCGACAGCTCCATCTACGATGCCATGGTTCGTATGTCTCAAGATTGGAAAAACCGTGAGATTCTCGTTGAGATGCACGGGAACAATGGTTCCATGGATGGTGATCCACCGGCGGCGATGCGTTATACTGAGGCGCGCCTGTCTGAGATGGCTGGCTATCTTTTGCAGGATATCGAGAAAGATACTGTTCCTTTTGCTTGGAACTTTGACGATACTGAAAAGGAGCCGACTGTTCTGCCGGCAGCCTTTCCTAATCTTTTGGTCAATGGAGCAACTGGGATTTCAGCTGGTTATGCGACGGATATTCCACCTCATAATCTAGCCGAAGTCATTGACGCGGTTATCTATATGATTGACCATCCCTCTGCCAAGGTGGACAAACTCATGGAGTTTCTGCCTGGTCCAGACTTCCCGACAGGAGCCATTGTCCAAGGTCGAGATGAGATTAAAAAAGCTTACGAGACTGGTAAAGGTCGCGTCGTGGTACGCTCTAGAACTGAGATTGAAAAGCTAAAGGGCGGAAAAGAACAAATTGTCATCACCGAGATTCCTTACGAGATTAATAAAGCGGTCTTGGTCAAGAAGATTGACGATGTGCGGGTCAATAACAAGGTGGCCGGTATTGCTGAGGTGCGGGACGAATCGGACCGGGACGGTCTTCGCATTGCCATTGAGCTCAAGAAAGACGCTAATACCGAGCTGATTCTCAACTACCTCTTCAAGTACACTGATTTGCAAGTCAATTATAACTTCAACATGGTGGCGATTGACAATTTCACGCCTCGTTTGGTGGGGATTGTGCCAATCTTAACCAGCTATATTGCCCACCGCAAGGAGATCATTCTGGCTCGCAGCCGCTTTGACAAGGCCAAGGCTGAAAAACGACTTCATATCGTGGAAGGACTGATTCGGGTTATTTCCATCTTGGACGAAGTGATTGCCCTGATTCGTGCTTCAGAAAACAAAGCAGACGCCAAGGAAAATCTTAAGGTCAGCTATGATTTCACTGAGGAGCAGGCTGAGGCTATCGTCACTCTCCAACTCTACCGTTTGACCAATACAGACGTAGTCGTTCTGGAAGAGGAAGAAGCAGAGCTCCGCGAGAAGATTGCGATGTTAGCTGCTATTATCGGTGATGAGCGCACCATGTATAACCTCATGAAGCGAGAGCTCCGCGATGTCAAGAAGAAGTTTGGCAATCCGCGTCTCAGCGAGCTGCAGGATACAGCAAACGCCATCGAGATTGATACAGCTAGTCTGATTGTTGAAGAGGAGACCTATGTCAGCGTGACACGTTCTGGCTATATCAAGCGGACCAGTCCGCGTTCTTTCTCTGCTTCTACCCTAGAGGAGATGGGCAAGCGTGACGATGACCGACTGATTTTCGTCAGCCCGGCCAAGACGACTCAGCATTTATTGATTTTCACTAGCCTGGGAAATGTCATTTACCGGCCTGTTCATGAGCTGTCAGACATCCGCTGGAAAGAAATTGGAGAACACCTCAGCCAGACCATCAGTAACTTTGATACCAAAGAAGAGGTTATCTATGCAGAGTTGTTGGACAGCTTTGAGGAGGGTACTTACTTTGCAGCGACCAAGTTAGGTCAAATCAAGCGTGTAGAGCGCAAGGAGTTCAGTCCTTGGCGGACCTACAAGTCCAAGTCGCTCAAGTTTGCTAAACTAAAAAATGAAGACGATCAGGTCATTGCTCTGGCGCCTATTAAGTTGGATGATGTAATGCTCGTGACCAAGAATGGCTATGCCCTGCGCTTTAATATTGAGGAAGTACCAGTTATCGGAGCTAAGGCGGCTGGGGTTAAAGCCATCAACCTCAAGAAGAACGATGTCTTAACAGCAGCCTTTATCGCCAACACAGACTCACTTTACATCTTGACTCAGCGCGGTTCGCTCAAGCGTATGGCAGTCGCAGACATTCCTATTACTAGTCGAGCAAATCGCGGTCTTCAAGTTCTGAGAGAGCTTAAGACCAAGCCACATCGAGTCTTTGCGGCTGGACCAGTCTATGGCGAAGCAGTGGACTTCGACCTCTTTACTACTGAAGCAGAAGCCAGTGAGGAGCAGATTTTGCAGGTACTTTCTAATAAAGGAACGGCCTATGAAATCAATCTAGCTGATCTTAGCCTGTCTGAGCGCACCAGCAACGGCAGCTTCATTTCTGATACCATTTCAGACGAAGAAGTGCTCTCAGCTTATATCAAGTAATCAGCAAAGCCAGTTCACACGAACTGGTTTTTTAAAAAATAAATTTTCAGAAAATTGAAAATAATAATTGAATTTTTCAGAAAAAGGTGTACAATAGGGAGTATCTATAAATTGAAAGATAAGGAAAAGAGGAAAAAGACTATGACAGTAAATCTTGATTGGGAAAATCTTGGCTTTTCATATATGAAATTGCCCTATCGCTATATTGCTTATTATCGGAATGGTCAGTGGGAAGAAGGTAAGCTGACAGAAGATGCGACCCTGCATATTTCTGAGTCTTCACCAAGTCTTCACTATGGTCAGCAGGCTTTCGAAGGTCTAAAGGCTTATCGTACCAAGGATGGCAGTGTCCAACTTTTCCGTCCAGATGAGAATGCTAAGCGCCTGCAACGCACTTGCGATCGTCTCTTAATGCCACAAGTTTCAACTGAAATGTTTGTGGAAGCTTGTAAGGCTGTTGTCCGTGCCAATGAAGAATATGTACCGCCATATGGAACAGGGGGAACTCTTTACCTTCGTCCCCTTTTGATTGGTATCGGAGATATCATCGGGGTAAAACCAGCAGAGGAGTATATTTTTACGATTTTTGCTATGCCAGTTGGAAACTACTTCAAGGGTGGTTTGGTTCCAACCAACTTCTTGATCCAAGATGAATATGACCGTGCAGCTCCACATGGTACGGGTGCGGCCAAGGTAGGTGGTAACTACGCAGCTAGTCTTCTACCAGGTAAGATGGCTAAGTCTCGCAACTTTTCTGACGTTATCTACCTAGATCCGTCAACTCATACCAAAATTGAAGAAGTCGGATCAGCCAATTTCTTTGGAATCACCAAGGACAATGAATTTGTGACTCCGCTGAGCCCGTCCATTCTACCGTCCATTACCAAATATTCCTTGCTTTACTTGGCAGAACACCGCTTAGGGTTGACGCCAATTGAAGGCGACGTTCCAATTGACAATTTGGATCGCTTTGTTGAAGCAGGAGCCTGTGGTACTGCGGCTGTTATTTCACCAATTGGAGGAATCCAGCATGGCAATGATTTCCATGTATTCTATAGTGAGACAGAAGTCGGGCCAGTGACTCGCAGACTCTACGATGAGCTGACTGGTATCCAATTTGGTGATGTGGAAGCCCCAGAAGGTTGGATTGTCAAAGTAGACGAATAACTTTAAGAGCCTTTCGAGGCTCTTTTTATTGAGGAAATCACTTGCCAGCTTTGCTATTTTTGTGTAAAATAGAAACTTGAAAGAGGTAGAAGAATGAGTAAAAAAGATAAAAAAATTGAGATTCAGATTGCGGATAGCAAGGTGACGCTTGGCGCTGACCAATTTGATGGCTACACCCTTTCTATTGGGAAAAAAGTCATTGGCGAGATTGCCGAGTTTGATGGCCAATTTGCTATTGTCAAGAATGGAAATGTTGAAAGTTTATATAAAAAGCTTGAAAAAGCGGTGGAAACTTTGATTGAAACCTACAATTTAGGAAAATAAGGGCTTGCGCTTTTATTAGATTAATGATATAATTGATATCGTTGATTGTCGGAGAGATAGCGAAGAGGCTAAACGCGGCGGACTGTAAATCCGCTCCTTCGGGTTCGGGGGTTCGAATCCCTCTCTCTCCATTTCATCATTGGGGTATAGCCAAGCGGTAAGGCAAGGGACTTTGACTCCCTCATGCGTTGGTTCGAATCCAGCTACCCCAGTTCTTAGGTAATATGTCAGATAAAGGATAAAATATCGTCGGATATTTTATTTCTTTATAGGGTGGAAAACGGTAAAGATAAATCAATGTCGTTTGCGGGTGCTTAGGAAAATAATTATAAGTATGTCAAGTAGTATACTTGATTGTTGGAGGATTTTTTTAGATGAATGAATTTGAAGATTTGCTAAACAGTGTTAGCCAAGTCGAGCCAGGTGATGTCGTTACTGCTGAAGTATTGACAGTGGATGCTAACCAAGCTAATGTTGCCATTGCTGGTACTGGTGTTGAAGGGGTTTTGACTCTGCGTGAGTTGACAAATGATCGTGATGCTGACATCAATGACTTTGTAAAACCAGGTGACACACTTGAATTGCTTGTTCTTCGTCAAGTAGTAGGTAAAGATACAGATACAGTTACTTACCTAGTATCTAAAAAACGTTTAGAAGCTCGCAAAGCATGGGACAAATTGGTTGGTCGTGAAGAAGAAGTCGTTACTGTTAAGGGCACTCGTGCTGTTAAAGGTGGACTTTCTGTTGAGTTTGAAGGACTTCGTGGATTTATTCCAGCTTCAATGCTCGATACTCGTTTCGTTCGCAACACTGAACGTTTTGTAGGTCAAGAATTTGATGCTAAGATCAAAGAAGTAGATCCAAAAGAAAACCGCTTCATCCTTTCACGTCGTGAAGTTGTAGAAGCAGAAGCTGCAGCAGCGCGTGCAGAAGTATTTGGTAAATTGAATGTTGGTGATGTTGTAACTGGTAAAGTTGCGCGCATCACAAGCTTCGGTGCTTTCATTGACCTTGGTGGTGTTGATGGTTTGGTTCACTTGACTGAACTTTCTCACGAGCGCAACGTTTCACCAAAATCTGTTGTTTCAGTTGGTGACGAAATCGAAGTAAAAGTTCTTGATTTGAACGAAGAAGAAGGCCGCGTGTCTCTTTCACTTAAAGCTACAACTCCTGGACCATGGGATGGTGTTGAACAAAAACTTGCTGCTGGCGATGTAGTTGAAGGTACAGTAAAACGTTTGACTGACTTCGGTGCTTTCGTTGAAGTATTGCCAGGTATCGACGGACTTGTTCACATCTCACAAATTTCACACAAACGTGTTGAAAATCCAAAAGATGCTCTTAAAGTTGGTCAAGAAGTAACTGTTAAAGTTCTTGAAGTGAATGCTGCTGCTGAGCGTGTATCACTTTCTATCAAGGCTCTTGAAGAGCGTCCAGCTCAAGAAGAAGGCCAAAAAGAAGAAAAACGTCAATCTCGTCCACGTCGTCCGCGTCGTCAAGAAAAACGTGACTTCGAGCTTCCAGAAACTCAAACTGGTTTCTCAATGGCTGATCTTTTCGGTGATATCGAATTGTAATTTACTTAAGAAGAGGCTGAGTTTTTCAGCTTCTTTTTTCGTCTTTTCAAGTGGGAGTTTGCGTCCGAGTCATTTATTGCGATACTTGCTCTTTATGCATATTCAGTTTTATTTAAGCGAAAGATGCTAGACTAAATCTCTCGTGCATTCTATGAGAAAGGAGCTTGCCTTGAAGTTTATTTTCGATTGTATTAGATTTATATTTCGCTTGCTTTGGCGGCTCATCTGGGGGCTTATTTGGTCTGTGGCACTCAGTTTCCTTGTTCTTGTAGGTGTTTTTTATTTTACTACTTCGACAGAGACGGGGGCGGAGGGATTATCGCAGGCTCTTCGCACTACTGTAACTCAAGTGGATCAATTTTTAACGCATCAAGGACTTTCCACAGGTTTTCAGACTCGTGAAGGAATGCAGTCCCATCAGCTGACAGATGAGCATGCAACAACAGGGGCTCGTTGGGATCAGCCAAGCGCCACAATTTATATCGATACAAATAATGAAACCTTCCGTTCAGCCTATCAGGAGGCCATTGATTCTTGGAATCAAACAGGTGCCTTCACCTTTCAAATCATCAATGACAAAGACAAGGCGGACATTGTTGCGACAGAGATGAACGATGGCAATGTCAGTGCAGCTGGTGAGGCTGAGTCGCAGACCAATCTCCTCACCAAACGATTTACCCATGTGACTGTTCGCCTCAATAGTTACTACTTGCTGGATAGACGCTATGGTTATTCTCATGAGCGGATTGTCAATACAGCAGCGCACGAATTGGGCCATGCTATCGGATTAGACCATAATGAGGAGGAATCAGTGATGCAGTCGGCAGGTTCATATTATAGCATTCAGCCGATAGATATCCAGGCTGTAAAAGACTTGTATCAATCATAAAGGTATGCTAAAATCGATTTTTAATATTATTAGACGCTTCCCAGAGCAAGTTTTTCTCTTTCTTTTTAACTCAGGCATTTTTGCTTGGCTGTGGAAAAGCGGCAGCGATATTGCTAACCAGCTAGGCGTGACAGCAGCTTGGGAAACTCATGTTCCAGCGCCCATTCAGGCCTTCTTCGGCGAGAATGTTGAGACAGTTCAAGGATTTTTCCAGCATTCAGCCATTATGTGGCTGATTGGTTCCATAATTATTCTATGGATCGTTCGTTTTGTCAGAGGGATGATAAAACTAAGTCTTTTTGTTTTGATTATTTTACTGGGTATTTACTTGGTTATGCAAAATCAAGAAGTTTTAGCTAGTTTTCTGTAAACTACAAGCAATTTATAGAAGAAAAAAACTTTTGACATGAAGAACCTTAATCGAGTGAGAGCAAGTCTTTCATGGCAAGTTCAGTGCAAGCTTCCAAGAAGTTTTTATAAGGCCTTGTACTCTCTGACATTTATTGCACATATATATTAAGGTGATGAGTTTTCGTGTGGACAAGCTTGCAACAGTGCTAAATCCTTACTAAAAAAGTGGAATTCTAAAAAATATTAAAAAAAACAAAAGAAAGGGTTTACATTCACATTTTGATGTGCTATAATGAAACCATAAATTGAATAGGGTGAGCGTTACTAAGTTGGATTAGGCGTGACCGCAAATGAATTGGAAGAGGCAAGTGCTCTTGTGTTTTTCCGTTTGTTTGCGGTCATTTTTATTTCACGAAGGCTCAAGAAAATGATAAGGAGGGAATTATGTATCGAATCATACTTCCTATGAATAACAATGTTGCTCTAGCCAAACATGAAAATGGTGAAGAGGTTGTTCTGATTGGTAGTGGTATAGCATTCAATAAGAAAAAAGGTGATCCTGTTCTGGAAAGTAAGATTGAGAAAGTCTTTCGTATGAGAACGGAAGAGTCCAAGGAAAACTTTGTGGCCTTGCTCAAAGATGTTCCGCTGGACTTTATCACAGTGACCTATGATGTGATTGACACGCTTTCCAAGAAATACCATTACCCAGTCCAGGAGTATATCTATGTCACATTGACGGACCATATCTACTGTTCTTATCAAGCGCTTCAGCAGGGGCGGTACAAGAGCAGTGACCTGCCAGATGCTTCAGATAACTATCCCATTCCTTATCAAATTGCTCAAGAAGCAGTAGCTATTTATCGGGAACGACTCTTAGAAGCATTTCCAGACGATGAAATAAACAGAATTGCCTATCACTTTATCAATGCAGAAGGGGTCTCCAGTCCAGTGGGACAGAGTCATTTGGATCAGCGGAAGGAAATTCTAGCGGCTGTAGAAGAAGAGCTGAGAAAGCAGGGAATTAAAAGAACATCGGAAAATAGCAACTTCTATGACCGATTTATGATTCATCTCAATTACTTCTTAGATTACTTAGACAGAAGCCGAGATGATAATGTTTCACTGTTAGAAATGGAAAGTCAGATTAAACTGACCTATCCCAAAGCTTATCAAATCGGAAGTAGTCTTTATGAGATTATTGCCCAGAAAACTGGAATAGACTTGTATCATAGTGAGCGAGTTTATCTGGTCTTACATATTCAACGATTATTATAAGGAACATTAAAAGGAGGATCTATCATGAATAGAGAAGAAGTAACATTACTTGGTTTTGAAATCGTAGCCTACGCAGGTGACGCCCGCTCCAAGTTGCTGGAAGCACTAAATGCAGCTCAGGCTGGAGAATTTGACCGCGCAGAAAGTTTGGTGGAAGAAGCCAATGCTTGTATTGTCGAAGCGCACCATGCTCAGACCAGCCTTTTGACCAAAGAAGCTGCTGGTGAGGACTTGGCTTATAGCGTGACGATGATGCACGGCCAAGACCACCTGATGACAACCTTGTTGCTTAAGGATTTGATGAAACACATGATTGAACTATATAAAAGAGGAGTAAAATAATGAACAAACTCATCGGACTTATTGAGAAAGGGAAGCCTTTCTTTGAGAAGATTTCTCGGAACATCTACCTCCGTGCTATTCGGGATGGCTTTATCGCCGGTATGCCAGTCATCCTCTTCTCATCTATTTTTATCTTGATTGCCTATGTGCCAAATGCGTGGGGCTTCCACTGGTCTAAGGATATTGAAACTTTCTTAATGACCCCTTATAGCTATTCAATGGGGATTCTGGCTTTCTTTGTGGGTGGGACCACTGCCAAGGCTTTGACGGACTCTGTCAATCGCAGCCTGCCTGCTACAAACCAGATTAACTTCTTATCTACTATGCTGGCTTCTATGGTCGGCTTCCTCCTCATGGCAGCTGAGCCTGCCAAAGAAGGTGGCTTCCTGACCGCCTTCATGGGAACAAAAGGTCTTTTGACAGCTTTCATCGCAGCCTTTGTGACGGTTAATGTCTACAAGGTTTGTGTAAAAAATAATGTCACCATCCGCATGCCAGAAGAAGTTCCACCAAATATTTCCCAAGTATTTAAAGACTTGATTCCATTTACTGTTTCAGTCGTTCTGCTCTACGGTTTGGAACTGCTTGTTAAAGCAAGTCTGGGAGTAACGGTTGCTGAATCCATTGGAACGCTTCTTGCTCCTCTTTTCTCAGCGGCAGATGGCTATCTAGGAATCACGCTTATCTTTGGTGCTTATGCTTTCTTCTGGTTCGTGGGAATTCACGGTCCGTCCATCGTTGAGCCTGCCATTGCTGCCATTACTTATGCCAATATCGATGCCAACTTGGCCTTGCTTCAAGCTGGTCAACATGCGGATAAGGTCATCACTTCTGGTACTCAAATGTTCATCGTTACCATGGGTGGTACTGGTGCGACCTTGATTGTTCCATTCCTCTTCATGTGGATCTGTAAGTCCGAGCGTAACCGTGCAATTGGACGGGCATCTGTTGTCCCAACTTTCTTTGGTGTCAATGAGCCCATTCTCTTTGGTGCTCCAATCGTACTCAATCCGATTTTCTTTATTCCATTTATCTTTGCACCTATCGCAAACGTATGGATTTTCAAATTCTTTGTTGATACATTAAACATGAACTCCTTCTCAGCCAACCTTCCTTGGGTGACACCTGGACCTCTGGGAATTGTGCTGGGTACCAACTTCCAGCTTCTGTCCTTTGTTCTTGCAGCCCTTCTTGTCGTAGTGGATGTGATTATTTACTATCCATTTGTCAAGGTTTATGACGAACAAATCCTAGAAGAAGAACGTTCTGGCAAAGCTAACGATGCTCTTAAAGAAAAAGTAGCAGCTAACTTTAATACTGCTAAAGCAGACGCTATCCTTGAAAAAGCAGGAGTGGATGAAGAAGCTCCAGCTCAAAACAATATTAGCGAAGAAACCAATGTTCTGGTGCTCTGTGCAGGTGGTGGTACTAGCGGATTGCTGGCCAACGCTTTGAATAAAGCAGCAGCTGAATACAATGTTCCTGTCAAAGCAGCAGCGGGCGGATACGGTGCTCACCGTGAAATGCTGCCTGAGTTTGACCTGGTTATCCTGGCTCCTCAAGTTGCCTCCAACTTTGAAGACATGAAGGCGGAAACTGATAAATTGGGTATCAAACTGGCTAAGACAGAAGGTGCCCAATACATCAAACTAACCCGTGATGGTAAAGGGGCGCTTGCCTTCGTTCAGGAGCAATTTAACAACTAAATCTGTTTATTTGAGATGAAGCAACTTGATAGAGTTTGGGACAAAAGTCCTAGCCTCTCAATTGTCTTTGGATTGTCGAGCAAGACGCAGTGGTTGAGTGGGCTCTACTACGCTGATTTCATCAGCTTTTATAGCCCTACTCAACTGTGCGGAGGTGGGACGACGAAATCGAATTCTAACGAATTACCGATTTCTGTCCCACTCTCCAAATGCTATTGAAAGGAAAATAAGATGACAAAAAGCTTACCTAAAGATTTTATTTTCGGTGGTGCAACAGCGGCCTATCAAGCTGAGGGAGCAACCCACACAGATGGGAAGGGGCCTGTTGCCTGGGATAAGTACCTAGAGGATAACTACTGGTACACGGCAGAACCTGCCAGTGACTTTTACCACAAATACCCTGTGGATCTGAAATTGGCTGAAGAGTATGGCGTCAATGGGATTCGGATTTCCATTGCTTGGTCACGGATTTTCCCGACAGGTTATGGCGAGGTCAATCCAAAAGGTGTGGCATTTTACCATAATCTTTTCGCAGAATGCCACAAACGTCATGTAGAACCTTTTGTGACCCTTCACCACTTTGATACACCAGAGGCTCTTCATTCAAATGGAGATTTCCTCAATCGGGAAAATATTGAGCACTTTGTGGACTATGCAGCTTTCTGTTTTGAAGAATTTACAGAAGTTCGCTATTGGACAACTTTCAATGAAATTGGTCCCATTGGTGATGGTCAGTACTTAGTCGGAAAATTTCCCCCAGGAATTCAGTATGACTTAGCCAAGGTTTTCCAATCCCATCACAACATGATGGTCTCCCATGCTCGTGCCGTTAAACTCTATAAGGACAAGGGATATAAGGGTGAAATCGGTGTCGTTCATGCACTTCCGACAAAATATCCTTATGATCCAGAAAATCCAGCAGATATCAGAGCGGCAGAGTTAGAAGATATTATTCATAACAAATTTATCCTAGATGCGACTTATCTGGGGCACTATTCAGATGTAACTCTGGCAGGAGTGAATCATATCCTTAAGGTCAATGGTGGCCAGCTGGAATTGAGAGATGAAGACTTTGCGGCTTTAGAAGCAGCTAAAGACCTCAATGACTTCCTTGGTATCAACTACTATATGAGTGACTGGATGCGCGACTTTGACGGTGAAACAGAAATTATCCATAACGGAAAAGGCGAAAAGGGAAGCTCTAAGTACCAGATTAAGGGAGTAGGGCGTAGAGAATCTCCAACCCATATTCCGAAAACCGATTGGGATTGGATCATCTATCCTCAAGGTCTTTATGACCAAATTATGCGGATTAAGAAAGATTATCCAAACTACAAGAAGATTTATATCACAGAAAATGGTCTGGGTTATAAAGATGAATTTGTGGACAATACAGTTTACGACGATGCTCGTATTGACTACGTCAAGCAGCATTTGGAAGTTTTATCCGATGCGATTGCGGATGGGGCTAATGTCAAGGGCTACTTTATCTGGTCTTTGATGGATGTCTTTTCTTGGTCTAACGGTTATGAAAAACGCTACGGATTATTCTACGTAGACTTTGAAACGCAGGAGCGCTATCCGAAGAAATCCGCTCACTGGTATAAGAAACTAGCTGAAACACAGATCATTGAATAAAAGATAAAGCCGTTAGAGTTGAGCTCTTTCGGCTTTTTTGGGTATGCCAATACATTTAAAGTCTGATTTGATGGTAGGGAGAGCTTGGTGCTCAATCACTAGACAGGATATTCTGGTCGGAGTGCTTGCGAAAAAATTTAAAATTTTTCTTTGAATTGGCTTGAGAGACAGATAGTTTGGATTGCATTTTTTATGACAGCCAATGGCTCTGTACTTGGAAATCTGCTATAATGGTCTTATGATTATTTTACAAGCAAACAAGATTGAACGCTCTTTTGCAGGGGAGCTACTTTTTGATAATATCAACCTGCAGGTGGATGAGAGTGACCGGATTGCTCTGGTCGGTAAAAACGGAGCTGGTAAGTCAACCCTGCTCAAGATTTTGGTGGGCGAGGAAGAGCCGACGTTTGGTCAGATCAATAAAAAACGAGACCTGTCTCTGTCCTATCTGGCTCAGGACAGCCGCTTTGAGTCGGAGAATACTATCTACGACGAGATGCTGCTGGTCTTTGATAGCCTGCGCCAGCAGGAGAAGCGCTTGCGGCAGATGGAGCTGCAAATGGGAGAATTATCAGGGGAAGATCTGACAGCTCTCATGACCCAGTATGACCAGTTGTCAGAAGACTTTCGACAAAAGGGTGGTTTTACCTACGAGACCGATATTCGAGCGATTCTGAATGGCTTCAAGTTTGACCAGTCCATGTGGCAGATGAAGATTTCTGAGCTTTCGGGCGGGCAGAATACCCGTCTGGCGCTGGCTAAGATGCTTTTGGAAAAGCCAGAGCTGCTGGTCTTGGACGAGCCGACCAACCACTTGGATATTGAGACCATTGCCTGGCTGGAGACTTACTTGATTAACTACAGCGGTGCCCTGATCATCGTCAGCCACGACCGCTATTTCTTAGACAAGGTTGCGACTATCACACTGGATTTGACCAAGCATTCCTTGGATCGCTATGTGGGCAATTACTCTAGCTTTGTGGTCCAAAAGGAGCAGAAGCTGGCCACTGAAGCCAAGAATTACGAAAAGCAGCAGAAAGAAATCGCTGCGCTGGAGGACTTTGTCAATCGCAATCTAGTTCGGGCTTCCACTACCAAGCGGGCTCAGTCCCGCCGTAAGCAGCTGGAAAAGATGGAGCGTTTGGACAGGCCGGAGATAGGCAGTCGCTCGGCTAATATGACCTTCAAATCCGATAAGGTTTCTGGCAATGTTGTTCTGACCTTGGCAGACGCAGCTATTGGCTATGGCGAGGAAGTCCTGTCGGAGCCGATTAACCTAGACATTCGCAAGTTTAATGCGGTCGCTATTGTCGGGCCAAATGGGATTGGAAAGACGACCTTGATTAAATCACTAATCGGTCAAGTGCCCTTCATCAGAGGTAAGGAGCAGCTGGGAGCTAATGTGGAAGTGGGCTACTATGACCAGACTCAGAGCAAACTGACTGCCAGCAATACAGTTCTCGATGAGCTATGGAATGACTTCAAGCTGACGCCAGAGGTCGAGATTCGCAATCGCTTAGGCGCTTTCCTCTTCTCGGGAGATGATGTTAAGAAGTCTGTCGGGATGCTATCGGGTGGAGAGCGGGCGCGGCTGCTTCTAGCCAAGCTATCAATGGAAAACAACAACTTCCTCATCCTCGACGAGCCGACCAACCACCTGGACATTGACAGCAAGGAAGTGCTGGAAAATACCCTGATTGACTTTGACGGAACCCTGCTCTTTGTCAGCCATGACCGTTACTTTATCAATCGCGTGGCCACACAGATTATTGAGCTCTCTGAGACAGGCTCCACCCTTTATCTGGGTGATTATGACTACTATCTGGAGAAAAAGGCAGAGCAGGAAGCCTTGCGTGAGGAGACGGAGCAGACCAGTCCTGACAAGCCAGCACCTGCCAATGACTATCAAATCCAAAAGGAAAACCAGAAAGAACAGCGCCGGCTGGCCCGCCGCCTAGAGCAATTGGAAGCGCAAATCGAGGATTTGGACAGTCAGATCAGTCAGCTTCAGGAAGCCATGGAGGCTACTAATGACGCCGCCGAACTCATGGAGAGCCAGCAGCAAATCGACCAGCTGACTGCCGCCCAAGAAGAAGCCATGCTAGAATGGGAAGAACTGGCGGAGAAGGTGTAGGAGTGTGTAGTTTCCGTTAGAAATGAGCTCCCCAGAGCTTAGAATGCTTAATTCACATGTGAAATCAGTCCAAAAGAGTAAACATAGAATGTTTATATGTCAAATCTCTCGTTTTTGTAGAAAAAAATTTGATTTTTCCTGAAGGCTCATCTCGCTTAGAGTAAGTTTTAAACTTTCTCATGCGTGCTGAGTCCTTTTTAGGAGATACTGCTAAGGCTGTGTCAAGAGAGTGGAAATCTATGACATCTGGGTTTTGGAGATTAAAAATGAAAAAGAAATCGATTTTTAAGGCTAGCTTTGAAGAAAGTTTAAATTTGGAAGATGATGGGTTTTTACAGTATCAATTGAAGGAACAAGATAAAAAAGTGTCCAAACCTCCAAGGAATGTATTTGATTATTTCAAAAACTCTCTTTTGTATGGTATATTGACACTCATTTTCCCGATTGGATTCAACTTTTTATTATTAGCTTTTTCAACAATGCTTTATAGTAGTGACCCCAAAGATTTAGCCTTACCCATTTCTAATCATAATTTTTTGACGGCTCATGTTTATGTAATTGGTTTATTTATATGGCTTCTCTTCGTTCTAATTGGTAAATTTATCAAACCATTTTTTATCCTTCCATATAGGACTCATTTTCATGTCATAACGTTTTTGATTTGGTTTGTCATAGAGTTCGACCTCGCTACTCTTGGTTTAGTATTGCCTTTTCTAACAATTTTAGGAATTTTTCTTCTTGTTTGTGTTCTTTTAGCCTTAATTTATTGGATGTTAAGGATAGAGCTTAGAAGTTTGAAAAAACGAATGTATGGAGAAGTTAAGGCACCTACCTTACAAGATAAAATTGCTAAGGGCATTGCTATTTATGGAGCAGGTCTATTGGGCTTAGCTGTGATTGTTAATTATATTCTCAAAGCTTTCTCTATTAATTTTTCATCTTCCATAACTGGTTTTGGCCTCTTCATATGTTGGATTCTGTTAAATATTGCTTTAATCGCCATGATTGTATTTATGGAGTTTCCTTTCTTTTTAGAAGGCTATTACAAATGGAAATATCCTGAAGAATACCGCGAATGGGAAGGGAAAACTGTAGAAGAGTGGTATGGAAGAAAATATTTAAAAAAACACAAAGAGTTATCAAAATAGGATTTTAGTGAAAAGTATGAAGAAATCTATTTTTAAAGCTAGTTTTGAAGAAAGCCTCAATTTAGAAGATGATGGTTTTTTGCAGTATCAGAAACAAGATTATTATAATAAACTTGGGAAAGCCTTTAAGAAAGGGAAACCCTCTTTTTGGTTTGGTGTTAAAACTTTTATTCTTAGTCTGTTGTTTCCGATAGGTATAAATTTCATGCTCCTTGCTGTTACCCTATCATTACAAAATTCTGATCCTAAAGATTTAAGGTTACCAGTTTCTCAGTATCCTTTGCTAACAGTCGAGCTTTATTTAATTTGCTTGTTAATTTGGTTGTTATTGGTATTAATGGGTAAATTCTTTAAACGGACGTTTATTCTCCCTTATCGTTATCGATTTCATATTATAACTTTTATAATATGGTTTGCGTTTGAATTTAATTTGCTGGCAATAACTCTCTCTTTACCTATATTATCAATATGGGGAATCTTGGTATTTTTTGGGCTTCTAGTATTCTTGGCTTATGTAATGTTAAGAACAGGGCTTAGAAGTTTGAAAAGACTAATTTATGGAGAAGTTCACTCACCTACCTTACAAGATAAAATTGCTAAAGGCCTTGCTATTTATGGAGCAGGTGTATTGGGCTTAGCCGTGATTATTAATTATATATTAAAAGGCTTTTCTATTAATTTTTCATCTTCTATAACTGGTTTTGGCCTCTTCATATGTTGGATTCTGTTAAATATTGCTTTAATCGCCATGATTGTATTTATGGAGTTTCCTTTCTTTTTAGAAGGCTATTACAAATGGAAATACCCCGAAGAATACCGCGACTGGGAAGGAAAATCTCTGGAAGAATGGTATGGAAAAAAGTATTTAACGAAACATAAGGAGTTATTAAAATAGGATTTGGATAAAAGGATGAAGAAATCAATTTTTAAAGCAAGTTTTGAAGAGAGTTTAAATTTATTAGATGATGTAGTCTCAGGGAAATTTGCTCGGGACAATTACCAAGATGATTTAAAAAAGAGCGATTTAGAGGGACAAAAAAATCATATGTTTGGCTGGTAATTCTGACTTTTCTATTTATAATTGGTCCCAATTGGTTGATTGTATCTTTAAACGATTGGTGCAGGCAACAGAGATAAGTGAATAGCGTTTTTAGCAGAACAGCAATTAAAGGAATTGAAGTGGTAAACAAATGGAAAATTTAGGCAAAGTTTTTCGTGATTTTCGTTTAAATGGGCATTATTCTTTGAAGGAAGCAGCGGGTCAGGTTTGCTCGACCTCTCAGCTGTCTCGTTTTGAGCTGGGTGAGTCGGACATGACCCTCTCGAAATTTTTAAATCTCTTGGATAATATTCATGTGACCCTTGAAAATTTTATGGACAAGGCTCGGAATTTCCAGCAGCATGAGCATGTGGCCATGATGGGTAAGATTATCCCTCTTTACTACTCAAATGACATCAAGGGATTTCAGGATTTGCAAGCGGAGCAGTTGGAAAAGGCCAAGGCCAGCAGTGCGCCTCTTTACTATGAGCTGAATTGGATTTTGATGCAGGGCTTGATTTGTCAGCGGGACAGTCAGTTTCGCATGAGGCAAGAGGATTTAGATAAGGTGGCTGATTATCTTTTCCAAGTGGAAGACTGGACTATGTATGAGCTGATTCTCTTTGGCAATCTCTATAGTTTTTATGATGTGGACTATGTCTACCGTCTGGGCAAGGAAGTCATGGAGCGGGAGGACTACTACAAAGAAATCGGTCGCCATAAGAAACTAGTCTTGATTCTAGCTCTCAATTGTTACCAGCACTGTTTGGAAAGTCGTTCTTTTGATAAGGCTAGTTATTTTGAGGCTTACGTAGAGAAAATCATTGGCAAGGGCATTAAACTCTATGAACGCAATGTGTTCCTCTATCTCAAAGGTTTTGCGGCTTATCAGAAGGGACAGAAGAAGCAGGGAATCACGCAAATGCAGGAAGCCATGCACATCTTTGAAGTGCTGAATTTACCTGAGCAGGTCGCCTATTATCAAGAGCATTTTGATAAGTTTGTGAAAGTATAATTTCCCAAATATGGGAAAAATAAAGAACCTCTCTCCATTCCTGATACAATAGTTTCAGAAATGGAAGGAGGTGTTTTTATGAATCAACAGGCAGCACAGCTGATTACACGGGCTGCTATTAATAAAATCGGAAATATGCTTTATGACTATGGAAATAGCATCTGGCTTGCTTCTTTGGGAGCTCTGGGGCAGACGGTCTTGGGCATTTATCAGATATCGGAGCTAATCACTTCTATCTTATTTAATCCTTTGGGTGGGGCCATTACGGACCGCTTTTCCAGACGTAAGGTGCTGATGGTAGCGGACTTGATTTGTGCTGGTCTTTGTCTGCTGATTTCTTTTATTTCAAATGACCAGCTCATGATTGGAGCGCTGATTTTTGCTAATGTGGTTCAGGCTATAGCCTTTGCTTTTTCTCGACCAGCTAATAAGTCTTATATTACCGAAATTGTGGACAAGGAAGACATCGTGGCCTACAATTCTCATCTGGAATTGGCCTTGCAGGTTATCAGTGTCTCAGCTCCAGTTTTGTCTTTTATCGTGATGCAGTATGCAAATCTGCGCGTGACCCTTCAGCTGGATGCCCTGAGCTTCTTTCTGGCCTTTGCCTTGGTTTTCTGCCTAATCATGAGCCAAGCAAGCAGAAGTCTCCCATCAATCTTGGCAATATCCTGAGAGATATCAAGGAAGGGCTAGTCTATATCCGTCAGCAAAAAGAAATTTCCTTTCTGCTTTTAGTAGCTTCCGCAGTCAACTTTTTCTTTGCGGCCTTTAATTATCTATTGCCTTTTACCAATCAGCTCTACAGTAAGACAGGCTCTTATGCAACTGTTCTGAGTTTGGGTGCTATAGGCTCAATCATTGGAGCCATTCTAGCCAGCAAGGTTAAGGCCAGTATGGGAAATTTACTTGTAGCCCTGCTATTGACCGGTGTCGGAGTCGCAGTCATGGGTGTCTCTGCCTTGCTACCGGTTCATCCCTATTTCTCCTATTCTGGTAATCTTATCTGTGAGCTCTTTATGACTGTGTTCAACATTCATTTCTTCAGCCAGGTTCAGACCAAGGTGGACAAGCAGTATCTAGGCCGCGTTTTCTCAACCATCTACACGCTGGCAATTCTTTTCATGCCTCCTGCGACTTTTCTGATGACTCTTCTGCCGAGTGTCCATACCCTTTCCTTTCTCCTGATTGGTTTCGGAGTGATGGGATTGGCTTTGATTTCCTACCTTTATCAAAAGAGAATACAAAAAGACTAGGTTGGAGTGATTTCCAACCTAGTTTAATGTTTTGTCTTGCAAATCTTCAGCTGAGAATTTTTAAATTCATTACTAGCCTAATTTGGCTTAGAACTTTATTTCCAATCTACCAGCTCAAATCGGCTGAAAGATCAGGAGTGCTGGAGATTTGAATAGCTGGTAGAAAAAATTTTTCCATTGGAATGTGCATATAATCATTGTTCCTTGCTAGTAAAAGTAGTATGATGAAGTATAAGCAAAATTAATGGAGTGAGGAATGAAAGATTTTCATTTTGATGCGATTTCAGCATTTGAAAACTATAAAATTGAGGAGGCCAAAGATGGCCATGTTTTAGTAACCACAGAGGTCGTCCCCTCTTCTCTAAACTATTATGGCAATGCACATGGAGGCTACTTGTTCACTTTATGCGATCAGATAAGTGGTTTGGTTGTCATTTCACAAGGAGCTGACGCTGTGACCTTGCAATCTTCCATCAATTATCTAAAAGCGGCCAAACTAGGCGATACTCTGAGCATTGAGGGGAACTGTGTTCATGCCGGCCGGACGACTAGAGTGGTGGATGTGGATATTGTCAATCAAGATGGGAAGAATGTCTGCAAGGGGACCTTTACCATGTTTGTCACTGGCGAAAGGGGCGAAAATGCACAAGTTAGAATATAAACATTATCTTTTTGACTTTTACGGAACACTAGTAGATATCCGGACTGACGAAGAGGATTCGGCTTTATGGTTGTATCTTTCCCGCATCTATGCAGCATATGGAGCAGATTATCAGCCAGAAGACTTGAAAAAGAAATATGGACAATTGGTAGCAGAGCAGGAAAAAAAGATAGCGCAAGAGAAAGGCCTTGCCCATCCAGAGGTTGACTTGGTGGCAGTTTTCATTCAGCTTTTGCAGGAAGCTCCAACTAAGCATGAAACCCAGACTCCGCTTCCTGATTTGCAGGCTTGGGGAGAGCAGTTGGCCGTAACGTTTCGGAGTTTGTCCCGTCGTCAGCTCCATGCCTATCCCAATACCCTGAAAGTTTTAAAGGCTATTAAGGAGCAGGGAGGCGATGTTATTTTGCTCTCTAATGCTCAAAAGGCTTTTACAATGCCAGAAATTGAATTGACGGGTTGTGCTGCTTATCTGGACAAAGTTTATATTTCTTCGGATTATCAGATCAAAAAACCACAAGCAGAATGGTTAGAACTCGTATTGGAGGAGAATCAGTTCAATCCAGAAGATACAGTGATGGTTGGCAATGATTTTTCTACGGATATGGCTATTGCTGAAGCTGTTGGGATTGATGGCGTTTTGCTGAACACCTTTCCATACTCAGCTGCAGAGATAAATAAGCTTAATAAAATGCAGGCCAGAGTCATTACGGATATAGAAGAACTGCTGGAAAATAGGAAGTAAAAGACGACTTCGAGGTCTTTAAATGGTTTATTCACAGCCAAAACTGTGGATAACTCGTAGAAACATTACGATTTGATGAAAAATTGTGGATAACCTTTATTAATTTGCTTACTTATGATATAATAGCCCATATAAATAAAAATAGAAGAGGTATGTGAAATGTCACGTAAACCATTTATCGCTGGTAACTGGAAAATGAACAAAAATCCAGAAGAAGCAAAAGCATTCGTTGAAGCAGTTGCATCAAAACTTCCTTCATCAGACCTTGTTGAAGCAGGTATCGCAGCTCCTGCAGTTGATTTGACAACTGTTCTTGCTGCTGCAAAAGGTTCAAACCTTAAGGTTGCTGCTCAAAACTGCTACTTTGAAAATGCAGGTGCTTTTACTGGTGAAACTAGCCCACAAGTTTTGAAAGAAATCGGTACTGACTACGTTGTTATCGGTCACTCAGAACGCCGTGACTACTTCCATGAAACTGACGAAGATATCAACAAAAAAGCAAAAGCAATCTTTGCAAACGGTATGCTTCCAATCATCTGTTGTGGTGAGTCACTTGAAACTTA
>CAJPQE010000005.1:0-35000 GCA_905372795.1 Streptococcus cristatus
ATTCATAAGAAACAACTTGAGTTTCTTCACCGAACATTCCCAGTCTTAAACTTAAATCACCTACTACAATTGACAATGAGCCAAAAAAATCCACCACACTGTGGTGAATTTTCTTCTTATGCTTCAAATTCAAATGCTTCACTTTTTTGTTTGTTTGGCAAAAGGAGCGAGAGCAAGATCCCAACTAGAGCCGGCAGCAACCAAGGTAGAGAAGCTTGAGCAAATGGCAGAGCATTAACCAGATTGAGAATAGCAGTTAGCTTGAATTGTCGTCCCAAAATGCTAGCAAAAGCAATCAGCGTCACTACTGCGATGGTCAACTGCATCCCTGGTTTAGAAAGTGGTAAAAAGCGATTAACCATGACAATCATCACAATCGTAATGGTAATAGGATAAAGAATTTCCAGAGCTGGAACTGAATACTGAATAATAGCATTCAAACCAAGATTTGCAATAGCGAAACCAACTAGCGTAAAAACGATCGCATACACCTTATAAGATACTTTCGGAAAAGTATTATGGAAAAATTCGCCAGTTGAGACGATAAGTCCAGCTGTTGTTGTAAAACAAGTCACCGTTACCATAATCGCTAGGAAAATTTGAGCCATCGGCCCAAAGATAGCCTGAGTTGAAGAAGACAAAACAGAGGCCCCTACATTTACACCTTTCGGCAAATTCGCTAGATTAAGTGGGAAGTGATTTCCAAGAAAGGCAAGACCAATATAAAGAACGCTAAAGCCTAGCGCCACAAGGATACCCACGATCCAAATGGTAGAAATGTATTCTTTTTTATTCTTGAAACCGAGCTGGTTGAGTGTCGTCACGGCAACCACACTAAAGGCAACGGAGGCCAAGGCATCCAGAGTATTGTAACCTTGAAGAAATCCTGCTCCGAAAGCTGAAGCAGCATATTCCGCTGTTGCTCCTTTAGGAGCATTGGAACCATATTTGGCAGCGCCTAATACAACTAAAACTACAATCAATAGGGCAAAGATTGGCGTTAAATAACGACCAATACTATCAAGGATTTTCGATGGATTAAGTGCAATCAGATAGGCAAAGGCAAAATAAACCAGCGTAAATCCAAAAAGCCAAATGGCATGAGAACCTGCAGGCAACATGGGCTCAATCCCGACAGAAAATGCAGTAGTCGCCGTCCGAGGAATGGCAAAGAAGGGACCAATTGCAAGATAAAGGGCTACCAAGTAAACTACCGCAAACCAAGGGGCAATCTTTTTCGAAATTTCATCAATATAGCCCTTAGGATTTAAAGTACCTATAATCAAGGTTAAAATAGCAATACCGACGCCCGATAGGACAAAACCTCCAATAGCTGGCCAGAAATTTTGACCAGATTCCAAACCCAATTGAGGTGGAAAAATCAGGTTACCGGCTCCGAAAAACATTCCAAATAAAAGCAAACCGGTCAAGGATCCTTTTTTTATCATCGTCATCTCCAGTCTTTTTAAGATTTTTCCATTATACCGATAAACACCACTCATTGCAAGGATTTTGAAATAAAAATCGCCTTTTCTCAACCCTAAGAAAATCGCTAAACATAATACGATTTATTACGAATTATTTTTATTTAATTTCGATTTATATCATATTGTCGATTCCTTTTTTATTAGATGGACTTATGCTATACTAGTTATAAGTTCATTTGCGAGGTTTTAATATGTCACTTCATCTAATCTGGCTCATTCCTGCTGCTATCTTTACTTTTTTATTCTATCGGGAACCTAGAAGTTTATTCAATGCTTATCTCCTGACCTTCACTCTTATAATGATGGGCATTGTTTTAGCTGGGCTTACGATTGTTAGTCTTGAGCGATTTATTGGTTATACACCAGCTATGATTAGCTTTTATATCCTGCTTTTAGCAATTCCTATTAGTATTTTCGCTTCCACTGCCTATTTGATTTTTAATGGTCGCCAAATGCTACAGCTAGAGGGGCTCAGACTAGCCAATCTACTATCGCTTCTCTACGGCCTAGCGATCGTGGGACTTGCTTTACTGCATTTTCTTGCCCCTCGGTCATTTCTTGCAATTTTGATTTCCTTCGCTGATTTACTACTATTTTACGGAACCTTTCTCTATCTTTCCTATATCATCTACGCATTCTTTTTAAATATTTTTCCAGTCAAGAAAGAGCCTCAGACTATTATTATCCTCGGTGCAGGATTGTTTGGAGACAAGGTACCTCCCCTGCTGGCTCAGCGCTTGGATAAAGGCCTAGCCATCTATGAAAGATTTAATCGGAAGCCAGTCATCATTGTCTCTGGCGGTCAGGGAGACGACGAGTGGATTTCCGAAGCAGAGGCTATGGCAGGTTATTTGATGGAAAAAGGAGTCCCAGCTGACAGTATTTTCCTCGAAAATAAATCTCGCACTACGCTTGAAAATCTCATATTCAGTAAAGAGCTTATGCTATCACAAGGACTGGAGCAAGATCGAGTTCTCCTAGTCACAAATTCTTTCCACGCGCTACGTGCTGGCATCTATATGAAACAAGTTGGCCTCAAAGGCAGCAGTATTGGTTCTCGCACGGCTTTCTATTTTCTTCCTTCTGCATGGATCCGAGAAACTGCCGGTTTGATCCGTATCTACTGGAAATGGCATGCGTTTATCATCGGAATTCTGCTACTTCCCTTCCTTTTCTCCTTATTCCACACATATTTTTCATTGTAAAAAGCCCTAGAAAAGAGTACAATAATGGTAAGAAAAAAATGGAGGTCCGTCAAAAATGAAATTTACCATTGATAAAAGTTTAGCAGAACTTGGCATCACAAGTGTCGTCCTTGGCATTGCTAGAAACGTCGATCCCCAAGCACCTTTATCAGAAGCCTTTCTCCAAAAACAGAAGGAAGCAGAAAACTGGGCTTTGAACTGCAATTTAGCAGAAATCACTGACCATCCGACTATCCAAGGCTACTGTGATTTGCTGAAAAAAGTAGGGCGCAGTGTTAAAAAGAACCCGCCAACAGTGCCAGCTTTGATCCGCAATATCCAACACCGTGGCTCCATTCCAAAGATCAACAGCATCATTGATATTTATAATGTAGAATCCTTGCATTCTCTTCTAGCTATCGGTGGGCATGACCTTGATAAAATCGGTGATGAGATTGAATTTACTGTCAGTCAGAAGGACGATATTTTCCTCCCTATCTTATCCAAGGAAAAACATGTAGCTCCGACTGACTATGTCTACCGAGATGAAAAAGGCATCCTTGCTTGGCTTGATGTCCGTGACAGCGACCTTTATAAATTTGATGATAGCACCAAAAATGCCATTTTCATTATCCAAGGAAATGGCCATACGTCTGTCCAAATGCGACTAGAAGCCCTTGAACGCATCCATCAGGATTTAACAGCAGCCATGCCAAATCTCGAATTTGAAACCCATGTCGTCCAAGCAGAAAGTCTTTAAGCAACCTTTCTCCCGACAAGCTTTTGAGGTAAAACTTCATCAAATTATAAATCAAAAAGGAAACTCAGCTGAGTTTCCTCTTTTTGTATGTCTAGGCTTCTTTCTTATCCGAAAATTGGCTCATATACAAGTCATGATAGAAGCCCTTGTCAGCTAGCAGCGACTCATGATTACCCTGCTCAATGATTTGTCCATCCTTGAGCACCAAAATCTTGTCTGCTTCTTGGATAGTGGACAAGCGGTGAGCAATGACAAAGCTCGTCCGCCCCTGCATCAGAGTTTTCATGGCCTTCTGAATCAACAGTTCCAAACGAGTGTCCACTGAGGATGTCGCCTCGTCCAAAATTAGAATCTTAGGATCGGCCAAGAGAGCCCGTGCGATCGTCAGGAGCTGCTTTTGTCCCAGCGAAATATTGCTAGATTCCTGATTCATTTCCATATTATAGCCACCCGGCAAGGTACGGATAAAGTGGTCCACGTTGGCTGATTTGGCTGCTTCCACAAT
The DNA here is from genome assembly GCA_905372795.1 of Streptococcus cristatus. GTDB lineage: Bacteria > Bacillota > Bacilli > Lactobacillales > Streptococcaceae > Streptococcus > Streptococcus cristatus_J. The sequence continues at coordinate 3,937 of CAJPQE010000005.1, forward strand.
CTCCTCATCCGTGGCATCAAGGTTACCAAAGCGGAGATTTTCCTTGATAGTCCCTTCATAAAGCCAAGCATCCTGCAAGACCATACCAAATTGCTTACGATAGTCTTGGCGGGATAGCTGGCGGATATCGTGGCCATCCACGCTGATAGAGCCCTTGGTCACATCGTAGAAACGCATGAGAAGATTGATCAAGGTCGTCTTACCAGCTCCAGTCGGCCCAACAATAGCCACCATTTCACCTGGCTGAACTTCCAGATTAAAGTTGCGAATCAGCGGCTTATCTGCCACATATTGGAAGTCTACATCTTTGAAGCTGACTTGTCCAGTCAAGTCCTTATCTAGCCGGACGGTATTATCCATGACTTCATCTGGCTCATCCAAAATCTGGAAAATCCGATCCAGCGAAGACTTGGCACTCTGGAGCTGACCTGCCAGCTGGGTGAGGTTTTGAATAGGCTGATTGACCTGCCAGACGTACTGGACAAAGGCCTGCATATTCCCGATGGTCAGCTGACCAGAAATAACCTGTAAACCACCCAAGAGAGCAACGATAAGATAGGTCAAATCTGAAATCCCATTAAGAACAGGCATCATGAGCCCTGAGATAAAGCTAGCTTTAAAGCCGACTTCCTGCAAATTTTGAGTAATAGCTCGAAAATCCTCAGCCGAGGTCTCTTCCCGACCATAAAGTTTGAGGACATTGAAGCCTGACAAATTTTCCTGTACGAAGCCATTCATAGCACCCAAAACATCCGCCTGCTGCTTAAAGTAGGGCTGAGATTTTTTAAGAATAAATCTAGCTCCAAAATAAGTCAGAGGAATGCTGACGATAACGATCAAGGCCAGCTGAACATTCAGGTAAAGAACCATCCCGATGACCAAAATCAGGGTCATAACGGCATTGACCACCTGCAAAAAGCTTTGTTGGAGAGCATTTGAGACAGTCTCCACATCGCTGGTAAAGCGCCCAATCAAATCACCGAACTGGTGCTTGTCAAAGTAGGAAACAGGAATTCGATTGATTTTACGACTGAGCTCATTGCGCATATCGCGAACGGTACTCTGCACTGCATTGGTCATGAAATAGTTAGAGAAATAGGCACCAATCTCATAAAAGAGGGCACGAATAAAGTAAAGCAGCATAATCCAAGCCACGTAGCTGCTATTGATGGCTGCACCGGGTACTCCCTTGGCCATATCCAGCAGATTTTGCGTCAGCTCAGTGATGGCAAGCCCTAGGACAAAAGGCTCTAGGACACTCATGACCACACTGACAATCTTGAGGAAGACTGCAAGAAGCACAGCTGCTTTATAGACTTTTAGATAGCCCCATAAGCGGACAAAACTATTTTCTTTCATCTCTTCCTCCTATTCTTCTGTTAGTGATTGGCTATTGAGCTGGGAATTGGCAATTTCGCGATAGATAGCATTATTTTCCATCAGTTCCTCATGCCGGCCTCGACCCACGATCTCACCCTTGTCTAAGACAATGATTTGATCCGCGTCCATAATAGTTCCGACCCGCTGAGCCACAATGAGAACCGTTGCATCCTGCGTCACTTCCTTGAGTCGGCGGCGCAAAGTCGCATCTGTCTTGTAGTCCAGAGCCGAGAAGGAATCGTCAAAGATATAAATGTCTGGTTCCTTGACAACCGCACGCGCGATGGACAAGCGTTGCTTTTGGCCACCAGATAGATTGCTGCCGCCTTCAGCCAAATGCGTCTCGAAGCGCTCTTCTCTGCTCTCGATAAAGTCGCGAGCTTGAGCCACATCTGCTGCTTGATTGAGCTCCTCAGAGCTAGCATCTTCCTTACCATAGCGGATATTTTCAGCGATCGTCCCAGTAAATAGCAGAGCTTTCTGCGGAATAAAGCCAATCTTCTGACGGAGAGCCTTGAGATTATAAGTGCGGACATCCACACCATCCACCAAAATCTTGCCCAAGGTCACATCATAGAAACGCGGAATCAGCTGCACCAAGGAAGACTTCCCAGAGCCTGTTGAGCCGATAAAGGCGATCGTTTCTCCCGGCTTGGCCTTAAAAGAAATATTATGCAGGACAGGATTTTCCGTCTCACCTGGATAGGCAAAGGTTACATTGTCAAATTCCAGATAGCCACGAGTCGCAGCTTCCGTGATCCCATTCTCATTTGGATCGATGGAAATCGGCATATCCATGACTTCCTTCAGCCGCTCGCTAGAAACCGCCGTCCGTGGATACATAGTAAAGAGACTGGATAGGAGCAGGAAGGACAGAAGGGCATGAAAACTGTACTCGATAAAGGCAACTAAATCTCCGATTTTCAGCTCGCCGCTGCCCAATGGCTTAAGAGCAAACCAAACAATAGCCACAATCATGGCAATGATAATCTGCACAAAGAGAGGCTCCGTCAAACCCGTCAACTTAAAGAGGCGGTTGGAATTCTCCGCATAGATTTCATTCTCATTAGCGAAGCGCTCTTCCTGAAATTCCTCACGGGCAAAGGCTCGAATGACCCGCAGACCGGTTAGATTTTCCCGAGCATACTGGTTGATCTTGTCCAGCGTCTTCTGCTGCTTTTCAGACAGGGGACGCGTCTTGACCGCAACATACCAAACTACGATTGCCAAAAAAGGCACTGAAATCGCTACAATCCAAGCCATGGACGGACTGGTCAGGAAAATCATGAGGATAGACGACAACATCATGATAGGCGTGATAGCTCCCATCTTGAGCGTTTGCTCAGCAAACTGCATGAGGACAAAGGCATCACTGGTAATCCGCGTTACCAGCGAAGAAACGCCAATCTGCTCATACTCATGATGGGAATACTCCTGCAGCTTGTCATAGAGATCATTCCTCATATCTCGCACCATGCTGGTCGTTAATTTTCCAGCAGCATAGGAAAGGACGATCCGCCCCAAAATCCCAAGGATAATAACCAGCAGCATGATAAAGCCCCAGAAATATAGGCGTTCCTGATCGCCTTGGTTAATCCCTTCGTCAATCATGCGCGCCAAAACCGTTGGCAGCCCTAGATTGACCACTACAAAAAAGATGGCCGACACAAAATCCAGCACCAACCATTTGGGGTAGCGTTTCAAATAAGACCAAATGTAAAGCATAATCCCTCCAATTTCTATAATAATAAAAAAGCACTGAAGAGTACTTTTCTTGATTATCCATGCAGCAGACATGAATTTGCTCGCTTTTTTGGTGCCTTAGAGACAGACAAAGACACACAGCCAATTCCTTATAGGTAAGGTATAACGCAGTCAACCGCGACTACAAAGATAGCAACGGCGAACGAGGTGTGTCTCAATTCCTTATAGGTAAGGTAGAACCTAGTAGGGTATATTATGGACCTAGTTCAAGGCTTCCTTGGATTGTCTCAATTCCTTATAGGTAAGGTATAACATTTGGGTATGAACGTGGGTTCGATAGCTAACTTGGTTCTAACCGGTCTCAATTCCTTATAGGTAAGGTATAACCTCAAAAGGGCTCAGGAAGAAGCGAAAGCTCTTGGCCTACCGAGTCTCAATTCCTTATAGGTAAGGTATAACAAAACCTGATAAACCCGGCAAGCCAAGCGAACCAGGGAAACCGTCTCAATTCCTTATAGGTAAGGTATAACGTACAGGTTCTATTCAGTAAAGATTCAAGAGGTAACTCTTGTATAACGTCTCAATTCCTTATAGGTAAGGTATAACGGCATGATCAGGAATGTCCTCCATGAAAAGGTTCCCGAAAATCTTACGTCTCAATTCCTTATAGGTAAGGTATAACAACAGCATTTTCGCTGTTTCTAGATTGATTGTATCAAAAAATAGGGCTTTTTTCAAGATTTCAATGAAAAAAGTCGGTCGATCTTTTTTGTCCTAACGCTTATAAACCGCTTGGTTGACAGCTTTTAAAAAGGAGGCAAAAAATCGAAAAGATCGACCGACTTTTTGAAAGACAAAATCAGAAAAATCGCATGAAGAAGACACTTCATGCGATTAGATTATTAGCTAGGGCACTACAGCAACCACCTAAAGGATAAACTCATTCGATTCGACTATTCCGATTTGGAGCTTCTTAGTGTATTTTGGAGATTCCAACTGATAAATCTGTACAGAATCTGTCTGAGGTTCTATAATGTTGGCTAATTCCTTTTGTAAAGCACTCAGCTTTGCTGGAGTAATATGCCCTTCAAAGACCGACTTCTGCACATGAACCAAGTATTTCCGACAGGTCTTTAAAACCTTGGCCACGCGCTTGCGATGCACATCATATGTCAAGATAATATACATTTATTTTCTCTTTTTGAAATAGAAGAAACAAATTGTCGAAAGAAGAATGAGCAAAGTAAGCCAAGATGAATACGCCAGACTCAGATTACATATTGTCAAACAATTATCCTGCAGTTCTTTGATATTCGGAATAATTGCTAATGTAATACTTAAAACAGTGAGTACTATTACCGTCTCATTCAATTCATTACTTGCTTCCGTCTGGCTGATACCATGCAGTTCACTGATCTGACTATCTAGGAGATTGATATGCTTCTCGATATAGAGAGAAGTTTGCAGCAATTCGTAGATTTCCACCGCCTGCTCCTGCGGGCAAAGTTCCGGAAGCAGATATTGATTTTTAAATGTCGTGTAAGCCTTCTGCAGCTTCAGTTTATCAGAAACTCTAGCATTGACCTTATCTCCCGCATCCTTGGAATACTTCAAAATACCAATCCTCTGACTGAGCGTGATCAAAGCCAAGTCCAGATATTCCGTCAAAAAGTAGCCTTTGAGGAAAAACTCTGGAAAATCAGAGCCACTCATAAAAATCATCGAATGCTGACTGGCCATATAAAGACTTCCTTCAGCTGACCACCTCGTATAGAGAAGCTTTTCCAGCTCTGTCTTTAGCATATCTCGACTCAGACATGTTGAATCTCCCTTATCAACATATAAAATGCTATAAAGAAGCTTCATCTCCTCTAAACTCTGCTCCGAATCATCAAAATTCGCCCAATTCGCCGTTTTATAAATCAAGTCCTCTACTTCAGGAACCATCATATAACTCATCACATACATACGGTCATCAATGATGATTTCCAGATGAGGCTTAGACTCAAACTGTGAAATATCCTCTGGGAATATCGCTTCCTCTGGCAAGCCAAAGAAATCCTGTAAGATTTCTTTCGGAGCCGACATGATCCCATAGGACAAAAGCAAGTCGGATTCCCGTGGTTCCTCCTTAATTTTGTCACTCTTAATCAGCTCAATATTATTAGGTGAGACTGAATAACTCCGAAGAGCAGGCAAAAAAGGAGCATAGAGATGACGACCATACTGGTTGATGTTTTTAATATCTTCCAATTTATCTTTGCAACGATTTTCCATTGAAAAAATCAGGAAACCTGCTTCTAAATTTGGAAAATAACGAAGCATGATATAATCAAGCGTTAGGTTGTAACACTTGAGTTCGCTGTATTTATTATAATAAGAAATCCGATACACATCACCTTTTTCTAAGCCAGTATAAGCATAGTTTGTGACCAGCTCTGGATTTCGGAAAATTAGCTCCTCTGCTTCTTTATTAAAATATCGGCGATAAGCGTACTTTAATCGCTCCCTTTTTTCACCAGCTTCTACGTTTAGATAGGGGAGTTCATTGGCATCTTGGCTGAGTTCCTTCCAATTGGAAGACTTCGGAAAAGACTCCAGCCCCTTGGCCGCAAAGGGCAAGACAAAGATATGGTGACTGTACGCAGGATGATTCTCAGACATAAATAACCTCCGATTAAGACATTCATCATGAAAACACTTCCAATATACCATAAAAAACTTGCTCCCGCAAGTTTTTTCAGTTGAATAAACCAATTCCTTATAGGTAAGGTATAACCTGGAGCACAAAATCAGTTACTCAGTGTATGCTGACGATATTACGTCTCAATTCCTTATAGGTAATGTATAACGGATACTTTAAAAAAAATTAAAAGAATTATTAAAGGAAGGTCTCAATTCCTTATAGGTAAGGTATAACTGCCGAAGCAGTCAAAGATATTGGATTCAAAGATAGTTTTGTTCCTGTCTCAATTCCTTATAGGTAAGGTATAACCGTCTCAGCATCCAGAACTAGCGAATAAATTTCATTTCGTCTCAATTCCTTATAGGTAAGGTATAACAAGATTAAAGAAAACATCAGTTATATGGCCCGACAATGGATGTCTCAATTCCTTATAGGTAAGGTATAACACAAGTAAAAGCGCTTCAAGATGTAGTAAAACAACAGAAGGCAAACAATGCTGAATGGTCTCAATTCCTTATAGGTAAGGTATAACGGATAATTCTATTTCTAAGGAGTCTGGGTATAAACGAGATATTGTCTCAATTCCTTATAGGTAAGGTATAACAACAACAGCATTTTCGCTGTTTCTAGATTGATTGTATCAAAAAATAGGGCTTTTTTCAAGATTTCAATGAAAAAAGTCGGTCGATCTTTTTTGTCCTAACGCTTATAAACCGCTTGGTTGACAGCTTTTAAAAAGGAGGCAAAAAATCGAAAAGATCGACCGACTTTTTAATAGTATTTGTAGGGTTTAAAGCGTTTTAAGTTCCCATCCTGCTGTAAGATTCTCTTAAACTGACGAATGTCGTGCTGGATGAGCTGGGCATAGGTATAGGTCGAGCCTCCCATGACTAGCCTCGTCTGTAGTTTTTCCTCAAAACTTCGCAAGACGATATACTTCCCTTCCCGATTCAAATAAACCGAGCCATCTTCCCTTTCTTCAAAATGCTCTGTGGCATTAATTTGATGTTTATTGATCAAACTCAAAATCACTCGATCCACGATAACCGGCTTCATATAATCCGCAAAATCCAGATGCAAACTGTAAGGACGATTATTTGAAGCATGGAGCACTCCAATTTTAGGATCCAGTCTAGCCTGCCAGATCAGGCGCAGAACACGACTATACAAAATCGTATTGCAAAAGCTAATCAAAGCATTTAGTGGATCTCGAGGTGGCCGCTTGGTTCGCTTAACAAAAGAAAAACCACTTTGATTCAGAATCTCATTGAAGATAGGGTAGTATATCTGCTTGACCCGTGCCTCTAAAAGCATCAAATCATCGACCGACTTTTTGCGATGAACTTCCTTAATCGCCATCGTCAAGTCTTTCTCAATGTCTAAAAGAAGCTTATTGGACTTATATCTTTTAAGATAATAGCGACAGTTTGCCCGCAAATTATGAAAATGCGATAACTCAAACTGCCTGGACAACAGCAAACGCTTCTCCTCGTCCAGATACACTTGGCACTGCTTCAATAAAAGCGGAGCTGGACTCTTCATGGTCTCAGGAATAAAGTAGGCTTGGATATTGCCGAAGTCATTATGAACTACCAAAGGGATCCTCTTTTGAGCCAAAAGCTTGAGCGTCCGCGGTGCAATAATGACATCCGAATAAATATCAATCTGCTCTACTGCCTCTATCGGCAAATGATACCGATGTTCCTCATTTTCAAAGAGTAGCGAATAATCCTTTTGATTTAAAATGTCACCTTCGACTATGTGATACTGACGATTGACAAAATTTAGCTGACTAGGATGCCAACCAGAATAATAACTGAGAGGAGTATACTGATGCTTCTGGCAAATTACCTCTCCTTCCCTGAGAAGAAAATCATAACCTAAGACCCTACGATTCATAGAAGCAAAGACACCGCTCTTTTTCTGATTGATTTCTAAAGCGAAATCGCGTACCAAAACCTCCGTCGCTTCTTTGTAAATAGCCTGAGCCTCACTCTTACTTTTGCAATAAATATAGATATTATCAGCATATCGAAGCCAGTTCCAGCCCTTACTCTCTAAAAATTGATCGAAATCCTTCAGATATAGATTGCTTAAAACAGGACTGATGGCGCTCCCCTGAATTAAGCCGATTGTATTCTCATGTATTTGCCCTTGATAGGAAACACTTGCATACAGGTAAGCAGTTAGCAAATCAAGTACCCTGCGATCTTCCAATATCCCGCCTAGCTGCTCTTGAAGTTTCTCAAGATCAATCTGGTCAAAATAATGATGGAGATCAATTTCAACAAGATGATGAAGATTTTGGCTTAGAAATTGTTGCACGCAAGAAACAGCAGCCAGCACGCCCTTATTTTCCTGATAAGCAAAACAATGTTCTAAAAAGCTATCATTAAGGTAGCGATTTAGCTTTTGTTCCAACAACCTCAAGATGAAGCGGTCTACTGTTCCAAATGAAGAAATTTTTCTTTTACCACCTGACTTTTTAATAAAGTCTGTTTGGTAAATCAAACTCGGCCGATACTTTCCCTGCTCTATTACCTTCCGAATAATCTCTGAGTTCATCGACCAATAATCTGCTAATTCACTCAAAAGCACACCATCACTACCTACTCTATTTGGCTTACCTGATAGATGCAAGAATGCTTCTCTTTGATTTCTCTTTGAAAACAACTCTTCTAACGTAAACATCTTACTCTCCAAGCAGTCTTTGGATGATACGACTTGATAGTCTGACATCATCTAGAGCATTATGCATCCTTCCTTCAAAATGCGAAACTAACTCCAATCGGTTTCCAATCGGTTCATATCCTCTTGCATACAAAAGACTTGCAACATCAATAATTGGAAAGGGAGCCATAAATGCTCTATTTTGCCTGTCCTTGCCTACCATTTTATGAAAAAGCCGACTCTCTACAGGAAAAGGCACATCTGCAAAGCAACGCGCGGAAGTCCGATAAGTACACCAAAGCTGCCATACCTCTTCCAAAAGCTCTTCTTCTGTATCAAAGGCTTGATAAGCTCCAATGTAGGGGATGACATGCTCCAACACCCAAACCTCTTTGGTCTCTGCGATCTGCCTAGGTACACCACCGTAGAAAGAAGCTACTTCCGTTCCATCTAACTTTGTGACCAAAACAGCCATGGTCAGCAGAGGGCCATAAAGTCCATCCACCTCAGCATCTACAATAAAACGATACTCCATTTAATATCTCCATTTCTGAGAAAATGACCAAAGTTTATCAGAGACAGTTTCCGACTTTTGATCAAGATTATCAAAAAAGCTTTTCCATTCCCTCAGCAATTCCTGCGTTTCTGAAAAATCAACATCGTTTTTGCCAGTATAGCCCTTCACCATTGTTTCCAATTGATGAAGGGTAGATTTTAATTTTTCGTAAGTATTAGATTTTTTCTTCTGCAACTTCTCGCAGCTAATTTTAGCTGCATAGATTGGAATGGAGCGTAGTTTTAACGTGAAGCTATCTTGGTTTCTCATGCATACTTTAATAGCCTTATCATAGCAATTCAGGCTGTCTTCCATTTTTCCCTCAAAGCGATAATAATTAGCAAAATTCCAGTACACGATTTCCATAGGATGGTAAAAAATTTTCTCCGTATTGACCAACTTTGTTGCGTGATTTCGCTCGTGAGATGAAAAGAACTCTCGATAGACTGGATGTTTGACAAAGGCAGTATAAAGTAGTTTAGCAAGGTCTATATCCTGCTGATAAGCCTCAGTCATGATTAAAGAGTAATACATGGCATAGAACTGTTGACTAATGGTTGTCTCTTGTCGCTCAACCCTATCCCAAAAATCTTGAATCACAATCTCATCTATCTCCCTATCCATCCTATGATCATAGTCAATCGCTAAAATCAACCAATGAAGCGCAGCTTTAGCATCCTTTCTCAGAAGTTCAATTCTGCTACGGTATTGCCGATGACGCTCCAACTCTCCAGGAAAACTAGGATACTGCTGCAAGCCTTCATCAGATAAACGGATGATACTATCTAATTTAAAATCTTCCTGCTGGGCTTGAAATAAGAGACTATAGATTTCCATACAGAGAACATCCCCATAGTATTCGGACTTCAAGGATTGAAAATATTCTGTAATTGAATTATAGACTAACAGTAGATTTAATAATTCTTTAAAAATAGTTCGGAGATTTTCCATTAATAGGGAAGCTTTTTTATACTGACCACTGTCAATATAAAATACAGCGAGTTTTTCCTTGATTCGGTAGAGGCTAAAAAGATTTTCTAAGCTATTTTCAGAAATCTTTACCAATTCCAAACTTTGAGAAATGACTTGACCTGCTTGACAGGAACGGCCAGAACGCAGGTAGACATCGCTTAGTTGCAGGAATACTTCAAAGGCAAACAACTCATATGGATACTTATTATCTCTCAAAAGTGGCAGTAGTTGATCACAAATCTCTGTAAATATCACGATAGATTTCTCATAATCATCCTGTCTCGCCGTATAAGCTAAAATCTCCGAAGCAAACTGTTTTAATTGCGACTTCAGTACTCTATAACTCAGATACTTCATTCGGTCGACAATCAGATATAAATATGTTCCCTTGGTCTTTATAGTTTGGGATGTATAATATTCCATCAAAGCTTCTGATACATCGTTTTGAGCAAGCAAATATCGGATGCGACTGTCTGAAGACAGTGTTGACAGAGAAAATACATAAGAATCCTCAAATAAATTGCGCAAGACTGCTCTCTGATCTCGAAAGACTGGAAGGTCTCGCAAATACATCCGCCGAATATTCGAAGCAAAATCCGCCAAAATTAACCTTTGTGATTCCGTCGCTTTTTTCAACTGGAATTGAACATCTGTCCCAGAACGATAGCTGACTTCACTTGTTTTTAAACTCTTTGTAAATGCTGTCTTATATTCAGACTCCTGAATATGGACATGCTCCTCTATACCTTTTCGAGCTACACGGCTGGCAATGACAATATCCAATCTAACATCACCATATTTTGCCTCCAATAGCTGCGTGAGTTGCACGAGTCCCTCAGATAAGATTTGTAAATACAGTTGTCGATTATCCCCATTTCCCTGCCACTCAATATTTTCAAAAAAGATATAACGCGCATCCGTCTGATTTTTAAATTCAATCAATTTAGGAATAACATATTGCTTTTTCTGATTTGGGGTCATATTCATCGCATGATTTAATGAATCATCATTAAGAATGCTAGAAAAGTTAAAGTTTTTAATAGCAGCCTTTTCAACTAGCACACCACCAAGAAAAGAGTAAATTTCCTCTCTTTGAGACTCAGAATCGGCAAATTTCCCACTTTCATCTAGCCACAACTCAAATTGTTTCATAAAAGCTTCCTCTGCTACTCTAACTGTCCGAAACCAACATTCGTTTTAGCACCAATGCCTACATCAGTCAAGATAGTTTTAAATAATTCTATTTTTTCTTTAACCGTAATCTGAAGTCCATCCGAAAGCTGAAGTCCATCCGAAAGCAGACAATCGTTCAGATAAAAGCCAAATTCAAAAGAGACTCCTGGCTTAACCTTCAGACAGTTGATTGGAATAGGATTCTTGATAATATCACTATGAGGCGTGATGAATTCCAAAGCTAAACACTGTTGCTTCGTATTTTTTTTAGAGGTTGGACAGGGATAAGCATCTAAAAAGACATCATTATCTTCGAAAATATCATCTTTCAAGCCATAAACTTCTTCATCAGAAAGTCCTGGTTTAAGAAGTGACTTAATATACTTCATCTTTTGTTGATTAATATCATCTTTGGTATCTTCTTTCGTAGGAAAGACGCTTTTCAGTACCCCTTTGACTGAGGAGCCCGGTATATAGGGCAGTCCAGTCACATAATCAAAAGAAAAGCCAGAATAAATAGAACCCTTTGATTTTAAATCATGAGGATTGCCCGTTCCTATCATAAGGCCAGGATAAATGGTTTCCAAAGAAAAGGTTTGGAAACTTGCTACATCTTTTGAAGCATTTTTCAAATGCTCCAGAGGTGATAGAGAAAGGTCAAATTCAAAATCCTGCAAAGCCTTATTTCTCTCACGAAATTGCTCTTCACTAGATTTTGAATCACCCAGTTCATAAACTAGACCTGATTTTTCTTTCCGTTCTTGTAAGCCTTTAAAATATTCATGATAGTAGATATAAGACATGTTTTTCGAATTAAACATCATCCTTACCCTCCATTTTTCTCGTCTTCCTTGACTTTTTTATCCTTTGACTCAATTTCAAACAAATTTAACCCTAGTTTGATCGCAATCGCTGCATGCAATACATCTTCTTTGATAGCGAAACTCTCATTATCATTTTTGAACGCTGTCACATACTCAAACAAGGTGGTGGCCGTAATAGCTGTGTTTTCTTTCTTCAAAACTTCCAAGATCATAACAGGTAGCTTGGTGCGATCTTCTTTGGCATTTTTTGATGCAGCCGAATAGTAGGCAACTGCTGCTGGGAGGCTTCCCATAGTAACCGCTGCTCCAAAAGAAGCGATATATCCTCTAAACTCATTAGGAATTGGCTCCGTAAGCTCCTTTTCAATCACCTCAACAGCAATAGGAAGCAACCGATTAATTCTGTTCTTATCCATTGTTTGCTCCTTCTTCATTTCCTGAAATTACTTTAATAACCTTGCAAAATCCATAACCTACGGAAGCATTTGCACCAAACTGGATGATTTTATCTCTCACCAAATCTGTAAAAACCTCTAAAAGGTTTTCTGGCTCACTGGTTGAATCCACCACTGCAAAATAAAAAATCGACTTATGGGGCACAACTTCCTCATACCACAAATTAGTTTGTTCTCCGACACTATTTCGAGCAATTACTGGTAAACCATATTTTTCGTAGCAAGAATTATCTACGTCCAGAGTTATCTTCTCATCGACACCTTTTATATCTTCTATTGAAACAGATTCTAACTGAAAATTTTCAATCATTTGGTTAAAATCTTCACAGGCTGTTTTCGGAGCATGTATTGAATAAGGCTTATCCCCACCACTTACCGAACGAATTGGCAGGGCTAGTAGATTCGCGCTAAGAAATTTTAATGATCCTGAAGTAGTACTCCCATTTTCGTCCGAACCGAATATTCCCTTAATGCTCGATAAGTCATTTTCTTTAAAGAAGGCCCTCAGAGCACCTTTAACGCCTGAGGAGTTGATCGTCGGGAATCCCGTCACAACATCTCGCTCCACTTCGTTATCAATGATGTTAAAATTAACATCTCCATTTCCTACATGCAAATTTGTTAAACATTCAATGACAAAAATTTTTGCTTTCATTTTTTACTCCTTACTCCCCTGTAATTTTATAAATAGTATTATAACCTGCTGGCTCTAAACCAGTTTTTACCGAAATAGCATCATCACCATAAAAGACACTCCCTGCCTTATAAAGAAGGCTAGTTCCTTGTAAATCAAGTCCTTTTAGACGATTTTTACTAAGGTCTGTATGAAGCTGGCGAACTAATTTTTCCTCTAAAATTGCAAAGCTTTGAACATCATCTAACAGGCACACATCTGATAGGCAGTATTGCCAAGTCTGACCTTGTGGAGTATGCTTCTGGAAATGCTCTGTTATATCACTTTCTAAATTATCTTCCGATTCTTGAACAGAAACCTTGAAAAGGGTGCCTTTCTGCCCCATAGGAACAATACTGTCTTTCAATGTAATATTACCATTAACCTTTACATAAACTGCAAACTCGTAGCCCTTATGTAGCTGATGTACCTCTCGCTTAAATAGACGGTCAGCATCATAATTTTTGAGTAGTTTTTCTAATTCTTCTTGAAAGTGGTTTTTTTCCTCTTTGTTATACTTTTCTAACAAATCCATAAAATTAGTTATAAACTCGGTTAAACTAAGATTGCTGTTCCTATCTAAACTAGAATCCTCCTGTTTCATATCTTCATTCACAAACAACTTACACAAAGCCTGAATATTTTTCTTTAGCTCCTGCAGATCATTCTGCGTAACACGCCTTACACCAGTCGCTACCTTAGTCCTAAAAATATCTTCGACTGCTTCTAAATGACCTGTATCAATATTATAATAGCCATCCCCATATCCTTCTTTAGGACTATATTCCTTAGATTTAGGAAGAGCGATTTTACCAAAACTAGTCGATACTTTAATTTTTTCTTCTAGTAGCATTGGTGCAAACTGTTCAATCCCCTCTTTTCCTTGCTTATTGTTAAACGGATTTGGTATGACAATTTCCTCACTATTTTTTAGCAGAAAGATGGGAGAGATTTTTTCTAATTTTCCGAAATGTTGTACACTTCCATTTAGAGAAAAACTCGTATCTCCGATTAGAGCTTCGATTTTATTTCGCGTATCGTCACCATACTGAAAATCCTGCTTCAGCTGAATCCCATGACTGACTAAGATAAGATAGCGTATCATCCCAAAGACTGTGGACTGCTCAGGAACGCGGTTAGTACGGATAAAATAAGGGGCATATTCATCCTTCGAATAGGTAGTTTTACCGACAAAGCTAAAGTGTCTGTCTGAACCAAAAGAATAGTCTCCTAGCGGTCTAAAAGTTACAAGATAGTCTGTCATCACTTACCTCCCTGCCAAAACTTCACCAGAAATAAGATAGCTTGCAACTCTTTTGTATAGAATTCCCCTATACTTATGTTACGTTTTGTACAAATCCCATCAATCTTTTCTTTCGTCTCTGGCTTATCTTTATATTCTTTTAAATAGTTGTTATAGAAAAATTCAGCTATATTTTCCAGATAGTCATGATAATCCAACTGGTTTGGATTGTTAAAATTATTTAAAAATCTGGTTTTATATTCTTTAAGGTTAAATGCATTCTGTGCAGTCTTCTCAAACAACAGTTTAAAAACTATTTCTGTATCTTGCAGATTATAGAGAACCGATTCCAGTGCTTGATCGTTCGTAGTTGCTCGATATTTTATCAGATTATCTATGGCCTCCAACTTCTCATTTTCTACCATCAATTGAACGGTTTTTCCGCTGTGTTTTACCAACTCTATCCCTAGACGATTACCTCCACTGATTTCACTACCATTCGGACGTTTACCGCAACTTTCTTTAGCCTTATAAAGTTGAACTCTAGCTCTTTCCAGCGCTTCATATAGAGGATATTTGACATACTGAACAGCAACACCAAAAGACAAGCTGACATTGATGCTATCATCTGGCAGATCTACTTCTTCCAGACCTTTTTTCAATGTTTTTTTGAACATTTCGTCCAATTCA
Source organism: Streptococcus cristatus (assembly GCA_905372795.1). Lineage (GTDB taxonomy): Bacteria > Bacillota > Bacilli > Lactobacillales > Streptococcaceae > Streptococcus > Streptococcus cristatus_J. The sequence continues at coordinate 18,963 of CAJPQE010000005.1, forward strand.
CTACATAAGGATAAAAGAGAATGAACAGGAGCAATAAACAGTAAATCATCCCCACCAGCATAAATAGTCATCCCCCCATATTTTCCAACAAGTTTAGCTGCTTCACCAGCATAGTCTAAACATGCCCTCGAAAAAATGTTTATTCTCTCAGACTGTTTAGAGATTTCTACATCTTTACATAAAGCTTTCAAAAGAGTTCCGACCTTATCCCCATCCGAATTAACGACTGCATAGTATTCGCTTCTGGTCGGTACTACCTCACCATCAGGGACCTCTTCAGAAGAGTTTTCCTCTTTCTTTCGAGATAGAGCTATATCTTCAATTGATTTTAAATCAGAATCACGATCTGGATGTTTTATAACCAACTGACTATTTGGTTTGGTATCTGTAAATAGCTTACTTTCTTTAATATAGATATTCCGATTGCCTTTCTGGCCTGCAAAGAATGGAGCAAATAAATTCATATCTGTTCTTCCCTTACCTGCTGCCATTAGCTCCAGCGCATCCAAAGCATCATTCAGTATTATAGCTATGTTATTTCCATCTTTTCCACTTTTTTCTATAATTTCATTCATAGTTTCATTCATAGTTTCTTCATTAAGAATAACAAAATCAATTCTCAGATAATTGTTAATAAAATTCTCAATCTGCCCTGAATTAAACTCTCCAAAATTCTCAGTCATTTCCTTCTTTACTGCTGAAATTATCTTCTGTAATTTTTCCTCAGTTACTGTATTATCATCAACTGAAAACAAAATCCGATCATGATAACGACCAATACCATCTTCTTGTGGGTTTTGATTACTATTAGAGTCATAAAACGGTGAAAAAATCTTGACATTTGGAATCTCAACAAGTTTTTCACAGAGTTTCTTTGTCACCGTTGAGAAAAAATAACTGCCAAACCACAAACCTGCCGGAGAGATCGCCTCTCCAATGGTTTTAAAAATCGGACCTATTGTAATACCTATATATTGCATTTATTTCGTCTCCTTTTTATTTGACTTCAACCACTTGAGGAAGTTCTATTTCTTTCCTTTTTGATCCATCTTTTGTTGCTTCATTATTGGCTAATTTTATCGTAATTTTGTTCCTTTTTTCGTTATAATATTTAACAGCTTCTTCTAAAAAATCTTCTAAACAAAACTCATTTGAATCTGGAGTATATAATTCTAGTTCCTCTGGCTTTTCTTTTGGCTGAATACCATGAACGTGCCCCCTTTTTTTATCAAGTTCATAGGTAAAAACAAATTCTTTTTCCCATATCCTCTCATCAATTTTTTTAGGAATAATATAAACAATATTATTAATCACCTTAAATGTTAAAGGAGAAGGAAAACGTTCGATAGTTTCAGCAGTATGTGAAATTTTAATATTCACATCAACTGGACCACCATTTTTCCTTCTTTGATCCTTAAAAGCAAAGGAAGAAGATAGACCAAGCAGTGCTCTAACATAACACTCTTTATGGCTATTAATTTGGGATTCCTGTGTTACTTTGTTTTGATTTGAAGAGTATGGATTATCTATAATTTCTGTTTTTAAAGCAGCTTTTTCATTTTTTATTCCCTTCTCATTCATATATATAAACAAAAAACCTTTTATATAGTTCTTATGATTAATCCCTCCTTTAATAATCTTATAGAAGTTTTCAATGACTCTAAAAATCATTTTTGCCGCATCAAACTTAGATAACTTCTCAGATAGTTTTTTACAATCTATCTTATATAATGTTTTTAAACCAAACTCTTCCATTAAGATTTTTTCAACATTTTCTTGTTCAACCTGATCATTTTTCTCAGGATCAATTACAGTAAAACTACCGTACCCTTTTCCTTGAACAGCCCCAAAATTTGTCACTATGAAAAATTTTTTGATATGCTTAACTATCAATTTCTGAAGAGTAGGGTCAAAACAAGTAAAGACGATTTTAGGATTAGTTATGACCATTCTTTTTTGATCCTTAGCATAATAGAGAGGGATATCAACATATTCATCTGCAACTTTTTCATCTATCACCTCTTTCTTTTTTGCTATAAACTTCATCTTATAAGGTAACAGTTCATAGGTTGCAAGTTCCTCTGGTTCCTTCGTCCAAAGATATTTATCAAATTTCGGCTTCACTTCACTAGCCCTAAGAGTAGCTCCTTTAGCATTAGCACTAGGCTGGAAATGAATAATTGGTGCATGACATTTTAAGTCAAGCTCTAACTTACAATTCCTAAATTCCATATCCATTTTATCCTCCTATTCTTCAATCACAAACATTCCGAATCCCATCGAATTCTTCTCACCAAGCCCAACTTGATAGAGGAAATCCAACACCTCCGCATCTCCTCTTATCTCAAATTCTCCTTTCCAACCCGTTATGAGATAGTCTTTGTATTTGGTAACAAATTTATTCTTTAAAGAAAAATTTATAGGCTCTATACCAAATCTACCTGTCGGTACTTTATGATAATAAGCTTGATATTTCCTCGCAAAATTCTCCATGATTCTGCTATGGAATTCCGTATCAAATGGATTATAATACAATGTTTTTTTAGTCTCAGCATCTGTAGAACGAACCACCAAGGGAGAAATCATCCGAATCTTATAAGAAGTCCCCGTCAATTCCTTCTCTCCAATTTTTACATTTAAAATTTTTACAAGGTTTCGACCAATTCGCAATTCATCTAGATTTGACAAGGACTCTGCAATAGTCAATAAAATGGATTGATCAATCGTTCTAATTTCAAAACGCACCTTATCAATAAACTCTATTCGTTTTCCTTGCATTTTATATTGGCCTTGTAACAATGAAAATGTGAAGAGTTTAAAATGTTTACCCTCTAACTGATAGCCCCTCTCATGAAGTTGCGCGGACAAGTCTTCCTTATTTTTCAATAAACTATAAATCATCGATTGAAGGAGGTAATTATAGTTCACCGGCAAGATAAACTGATCTATTTTTTGCAGTTCAATCAATAATTGCATCCTAGTTTCCTCCTTAAATTAATATATGTTTGTCCTATAGTATTGATATTACATCAATTTATAAACGCTGTCAAATCATAACATAAAAGTTTATCAGCTTTAGTAAACTAGAACATTCCTTCCAAGTCCCCTAATTCAATGAAGTCTCTTCAATCTTGATGTAAAAACTTTATTCCTAAAAATACAAAACACCCCCACAATAATTTGTGGGGGTGTTTTCGGGACTGTTTCAAACAAACTTCCTATTTTTTAATCGCCTTAACTCAACGAAAAGGCTTTAATACTAGGCTTTCAGTCCTAAGCAATCGATAAACGATTATTTAAGAGTAACTGAAGCTCCAGCTTCTTCCAATTTAGCTTTGATTTCTTCAGCTTCTGCAGTTGGAACGCCTTCTTTGATGACACCTGGTGCACCATCAACAAGTTCTTTAGCTTCTTTAAGGCCAAGACCAGTGATTTCACGTACAACTTTGATAACGCCAACTTTTTTGTCACCAGCAGCTGTCAATTCAACGTCAAATGAATCTTTAGCAGCACCAGCGTCAGCAGCACCAGCTGCAGCAACAGCTACAGGAGCAGCTGCAGTTACACCAAATTCTTCTTCGATAGCTTTTACAAGGTCGTTCAATTCAAGGATTGAAGCTTCTTTAATTTCAGCAATAATGTTTTCAATGTTCAATGCCATTGTTATTTCCTCCAAATAAGTTTTTATTTTTATAATAATGTTTTGTAGCTAGGCTACGCTGCGTAGCTTAAGATTAAGCTGCGTCTTCTTTGTTGTCTGCAACTGCTTTGACAGCAAGTGCAACGTTGCGAACTGGCGCTTGAAGTACAGAAAGGAGCATAGAAAGAAGTCCTTCGCGGTTTGGAAGAGTTGCAAGTGCAAGAATCTCTTCTTTTGATGCGACAGCGCCTTCGATAGCACCACCTTTAATTTCAAGTGCTTCTGCATTCTTAGCAAAATCGTTCAAGATTTTCGCTGGTGCGATAACATCTTCGTTAGAAAATGCTACTGCAGATGGTCCAACAAATACTGATGCAAGATCTTCAAGACCAGCTTTCTCAGCTGCACGACGTAAGATTGAGTTCTTAATCACTTTGTACTCAACTTCGCTTCCACGAAGCTCACGACGAAGAACAGTATCTTGCTCAACTGTCAAACCACGAGCATCCACAACAACGATTGATGCAGCAGCTTTCATTTTCTCAGCTACTACGTCAACTAATTCTGCTTTTTTAGCAATAATTGCTTCACTCATTTAGTGTTTCACCTCCGTAATTATTTTGCTTGGGGAATTTTTCTAAAAGAAAAACGCGCCCAAACCTAGACACGAAAGTACAATACGCTTCTTTTACATGATACGTTTTGTCCTCGGTAGGATTTTTATGAGTCGAGCTCCCCTACTGTCTTAGGCAGTTTTTTCAAACCATTGATAATTATAGCAAAAGAAAAAAAAGATTGCAAGCTTTTTGTGCAATCTTTTTAATTTTTTATGCATTTTTAGGAAAAGTCTTGTCAAGCAAGGCTTTACTAGCATCGTCAGCAGGCACCCAGCCATCTGTGAAAACTCGGTCTTTTATCCAAAGACGATTATAGAAAAAGGCCCAAAACAAGTTGTAGGCAGTTCCTACAGGTCTCAAGAAATCATCTGGGATAAGAAGTGTTGCAATCACAGCAAATACAAACAGTGATCCAAGCATGATCCCAAAGTATTTCCAGTCTTTACGAAAAAGAGGAACGAAAAAGTTAAATAGCAAGGTTGTAATAGAGTACATAGGTGACAAAGTTTTAACATTGCTACCATCTGGTGCTTGAATAGTAAGTTTATTCATCAAGATCTCCTTAAATATAAAAATACTAATAAAGTTTAACAAAATTTTATATGTTTGTCAATTTAGGCAGATCTAGACGGAAATCAGAGCGTCACTTCTTCAAAAAAATGTAGCCCTAAGGCTACATTTTAATCTACATAATATTCTTCTTTTTTATTGAACCAAGCATATGGCAGACCGATTAGAAGACCACCACCAATCAAGTTTCCTACGAAGGTCACAGCCCAGTGACGCAGGATATTTCCAATACCAAAATTTGCCACCTGTGATGCGGCTGAGCTAAATTTGACGATAGCAAAAGAAGCAAAGTTAGCTGCCAAGTGTTCGTTGGTTAAAAATACAAACATATAAATGGCTGAAATAACCAAGAAAAGCTTAGCTGTACTATCTTTCACCAAGACGAAGGAAAGAATCGCAATATTAACGAATACATTGGCTAGTATTCCCTCAAGTAAAATAAGTTCATTGGAACGAGCAAGCTTCATCTGTACAACACCAGCAATGAAACTTTCCTTACTAAGTCCCGCATAAGCCGCCGAATTAGCAAAAAGCCAACCAGCAATCAAAGCCCCAATCAAGTTAAAGAAAGTACAATAGAACAAAATAATCAGTGCTTTTTTCCAGTCAATCTTCTTCAGGAAAGTGCCAGCTGTCAAAAACATCATGTTGGAAGTCACCAGCTCAGCATTCAGAAAGACGATATAGGCCAATCCCCAAGCAAAGATAAAAGGAAATAGAAAGCGACCTGTTCCTGGGACAATCTTATTTGTCAGGTCTGCCGCAATAGCTCCTGCTCCTGTACTGAAAGTCAGAAAGGCCCCCGCAAAGATAGAGCGGACAGCATACTTCCCTTTACTTGTGTCGAACAAGCCTTCTTTCTTACGGCAAGCTGCTTCTATTTTTGGAATAAATGTCGATTCGACCATAATAATTCTCCTCTAAGTTAAACTATGTACAGTATATCACAAACTTCTATTTTTAGAAAGCGTTTTCTGTAAGTTTTTTGCTAAATATGAACTTGGAAAACTACATTTCAAGTTCTTAGTTCGCCTGCTAGCTGCCTTATATCTTCTGGCCGAGTTCGACAGCAACCGCCAAAAAGCTGAACGCCCTGTTTCTTCCAAAGATGGCTGTAATCAGTTAAACAGAGCTGCTGCTCAGGATTGTCCTGCCAAGTATTCGTCACCCCATTATAGACCTCTCCAGAATTTGGATAGGCCAGCAAGGGTTTATCGCACACCTGTTTTAACTTTTCTAATAAAGGAGCAATCAAATGCGGAGCTGTGCAGTTAAAACCGACAGCTAATACTTGTGGACTCGACTGAGCCAAGCGTCCAACTTCTTCTATCAGTGTTCCATCCGAAATCGCTGATACCGTTTGAGCGGTAAAAGATAAATAGGCTTCCACCTGCGGAAATTCTTCTGATAGTAAATGAACAAGCGCCTCGGTTTCTGCTCCGTTAGGAATCGTTTCAAGTGCCAATAAATCACAACCCGCATCCAGCAAGGCTTGTATCCGCGGACGATGAAAGTCTTTAAATTCCTCCTCACTCAAGTGATAGGCTCCTGTATACTCCGAACCATCAGCCAGATAAGCAGCATAAGGCCCGACCGATCCAGCTATCAAAGGATATGAACGCTGCTGCTCATCTAGCGATAATCCCTGCCAGACATTTTTAACAGCTGCCTGTGCCAAAAATACCGTCTCTTTGAAGAGCTCATAAGCCTTATCTAAACTCAATCCTTCTTCGACAAAAGCTGGAATGCTGGCCTGATAACTGGAAGTGGTGATAATGTCACTGCTAGCCCGAACATAGTCCTCATGCAGGCCTTGGATAATCTGAGGATTCTCAAGCAAGTACTTGGCTGACCAAAGCCGACCAGAAACATCATAGCCCTGCCTCTCCAGCTCTGTCCCCAAAGCACCATCTAGAATTATTATGTCTTGCTTTTCAAGTAAATCTTTAAACGCTCCCATTCCTGCTCCTTAAGCCTTTTCTAAAATAGCAACTTAGTCAGTTTTGCTAAAGATAAATAAGTCTGCTTATTTGAAATGATCGTCTGCTTCATTAGTAAAACGCAAAAAAGAGATTATTATAATCTCTTTTTTCTTATCTAGTTATGTGATGCCCATGCTTGATCTGTTTCCAGAACATCTTGAGTCGTGTACTGTCCACGGTAAGGATTGTAAACCATATTAGACGCTCCTGTCTGATAGCTAGGCGAATCAAACTGAGTCAGATTGTATGCTTCAATCAGATAGTTCAATTTTGCATAGTAATGACTATCCGTTGCATATACACCTGTCAAGGCAGCTGTCGCATCTTGATAAGTCGGGGCATTGCTCTTCCAAGCTCCCGCAAAATGACTTTGTCTTAAGATGTAGACATAATCCTGAAGTGACTCAGCGTAACTTGAGTAAGAGCGGAATTGATCATTGATCGCGTAAGTATTGCCCTGACCATCTTCTTCTAAGGTCTCCATCGTCGCTGACTGACCAGCATAAGCTCCTTTAATCCCGAATAAATTATAGTGAGGATAGCCTGACAGACCAGACTGGCCAGAACCACTCTCTAAAATAGCTTGTGCAATCATCACAGAAGCATACAGATCATTATCCTGGGCCAACTGGCGAGCTGGCTCACTAATTTGTGAAATGAAATATTCTGTCTGGTTCAATGGTTGCTGAACAGCATCATTTGCACTTGCTGGCTTGATTTGCTTTGACAAAGCAAGACCAAAGACAACGGTTGAAGCCATCACTGCCAAACCTGTCAAAAGTTTTTTTCTTTCTTTTGAAATTCTCTTCTTCACAGTCTTTCTCCTAAATACAATATTTGTTCTACTATTGTAACATACTAAAAACAAAATAACATTAGCAATAAATTACAAGTATATGACATTTTTTAGATCTTCCACAAATATAAGTTTTACAAGCCACGATTGTTCCATTCAAAACTGCCTCGTTCGACTTGCATAATGAGCCTATCACTAAGATATACAGGCTGAACTGAAGATGAAAATAACCTGACTCCAACCCATACGGAATCAGGCTATGATCTTAAACTCTGAAAGTTCAACTATCATTCCGATACAATCTAACATCTAGATCTTGCCCAAAATCGCATTCCATGCTTGATCAAGACCAGTTTTATCAACTGAAGAAAAGATAATAAAATCATCAGTTTTGTCAAAGTCCAGCTTTTTCTTAATGGCACTCTCATGCTTGTTCCACTTACCACGTGGAATTTTATCAGCCTTGGTAGCCACAACAATAACTGGGATTTCATAGTATTTGAGGAATTCATACATCTGTACATCATCCGCACTAGGGTCATGACGTAAGTCTACCAGACTTACGACCGCTCTTAGATTGTCCCGACTGGTCAAGTATTCCTCAATCATTTTGCCCCATTTAGCGCGCTCCGTTTTTGAAACCTTGGCATAGCCGTAACCAGGAACGTCCACAAAACGGAGCTTATCATCGATATTGAAAAAGTTCAACAACTGCGTTTTACCAGGCTTACCTGAAGTCCGTGCTAGATTTTTACGATTGAGCAGAGTATTGATAAAACTAGATTTACCGACATTGGAACGACCCGCCAAGGCGATTTCTGGGATATCATCCTGCGGGTAATGCGATTTATTGGCTGCGCTCAGTAAAATCTCAGCATTATGTGTATTGATTTCCATAAGCTTCCCCTAGGCAGTTTCTAAGATTGGCTTGTCTGTGCCATCTACTGCTTCCTTCGTGATACGAACCAGCTTAACATTTTCCTGACTTGGCACTTCAAACATGACATCCATCATGGTTTCTTCAATAATTGAACGAAGTCCACGCGCACCTGTCTTGCGTTCGATGGCTTTCCTAGCAATGGCTTGCAGGGCTTCCTCGTCAAATTCAAGCTCAACATCATCATAAGAAAGCAAGGTTTGATATTGCTTCACTAGCGCATTTCTAGGTTCATTCAAAATGCGAACTAAGTCATCAACAGTCAGCTGCTCTAGAGCTGCAAAAACTGGCAAACGACCAATCAACTCAGGAATAATTCCAAATTTTTGAATATCATCAGCGACAATGGCTTGCATATAAGACGCACCCTCGTCAATTGCCTTATTATTTTGACCGAAACCGATAATCTTCTCACCAAGACGTTGCTTGACAATCTCTTCAATACCGTCAAAAGCACCACCAACGATAAAGAGAATGTTCTTGGTATCAACCTGAATCATTTCTTGCTGTGGATGCTTACGACCACCTTGAGGAGGCACGCTGGCAACTGTTCCTTCAATAATCTTCAGTAAGGCTTGCTGAACACCCTCACCTGAAACATCACGAGTGATAGAAACATTTTCGCTCTTCTTAGCAATCTTGTCGATTTCATCCACATAAATGATGCCGCGTTCTGCCCGTTCAATATTGAAATCAGCTGCCTGTAAAAGCTTGAGCAGGATATTCTCTACATCTTCACCAACATAGCCAGCCTCAGTCAAGGCTGTCGCATCCGCGATAGCAAAAGGAACATTGAGGCTACGCGCCAAGGTCTGAGCCAGGAATGTTTTCCCAGATCCAGTTGGACCAATCATGAGGATGTTTGATTTTTGTAGCTCCACATCATCCTCTTCACGGCTGTCATGAAAATTGATCCGCTTATAGTGATTGTAAACGGCAACTGCCAAAGCCCGCTTAGCCCGATCTTGACCAATCACATAGTGGTTCAAAATATTGAGCAATTCTTGCGGTTTTGGTACTTCAGAAAGATCAGCTAAAACTTCCTCAGCTAATTCTTCTCGAATAATTTCCTGCGCCAACTCGACACATTCATTACAGATAAAGGCATTGTTGCCCGCAATAATTTTTTGGACTTCGTCCTGATTCTTTCCACAGAAAGAACAATATACCATCATCTCATTATTACGATTTGTAGGCATTTTTTACTCCCATTCTAAATTTCTAATTCAATTTTTTATTTACATCTTAAAAGAGGGTCATATAAAAAGCATGGATGGAATTAACAAGATTTGTAAAAGCATTTAACAAAAATAAAATAGCCAATCCATAACGTTTTTTACGAAAAGTCTGAAGCGAACAGATCAGACAAATTGCACATAAAAAGGCCGTAAAAAAACCAAAAACACTTCTTTCCATTCCTATGAACCCTTTCTTTTGAGGATTTTTACGGTGAAATCATACTCATTTTTTTCATCTTTGGGTCGAAAGCGACTGCTCACTTCCTCGAACTGTGTTAAATCAAAATCTTCTGGGAAATAAGTATCGCCTTCCAAGCTAGCATGGATTTCTGTTTTAATCACCTCATCCAATTCATGCTCAAATAAAGAAAAGATTTGGCCGCCACCGATAATATAGAGATTCTTCTCTTGCTCTTGGTACCATTTCAACACCGCTGGGAGATCATGGAATACCAAAACACGCTCATCTTCAATCTGATAATTCCTATCGCGTGTCAGAATCAGAGTTTTTCTATTTGGCAGCACGCGCCGATGCATGCCATCAAAAGTTACCCGCCCCATTAGAATTGCATGTCCAGTCGTGATTTCTTTGAAATGCTTCAACTCTGCCGGTAAATGCCATGGCAAGCTTTGGTCTTTGCCAATCAGACCATTTTGATCCTGTGCCCAAATCGCCGCAATCTTTTTTGTCATTTCTCTATCCTTCACATTGATATTTCTATTCTATCAAAATTTATAAAAAAAGACTTGTTTGGACTATCACTTCTATCTATTTATTTTTGTCAGCCAATCCAGATAAAAAATCGATAACCAAAAAGATTATCGACTATTTGTTTGCTAGGCAAATTACTCTTTCTTCATCTTTTTGACAAAGACAAATCCTACAACAGCAGCTACAAGGCCAATCAGGGAGACATTCAAGAGGGTTGAGTCTGTCTTCTTAGGCTCAGCAGTAGCAGCCTCTTTCTTATCCGCTAAGGGATCAATATCGCACCCCTCTCTTTTGACTGACTTACCTTCAGTTGAAGCATCAGCATTGCTTTGCTCTGTCCCTTTGTTTTTAGGGCCTTTTCCATGACAAAGCAAATCAATCGTATAGGATTTTTTTCCCTGATTTGCCCCATCCGAACCTTGGTCTACAAGCTGCAGAAAGTCATCTTCTTCCACTGAAGAATCTGCTATTTGCTCAAGTTGGGACTCTGCCTGCTGGACTTCATCCGCACCCACAACAGCCATCGGTGTCACAGAAACCGATAAGCCAAGCAAAAATGAATAAATGCCCAGACTAAAGAGTTTTCTCCTGCTTCTATGTGTTAAAAAATTTGCTTCCATATCAATACCTCCGAGATAGGCACTAGCGAAACACATATATCTATTGTCATTATAGCACTTACAAAATAAATTTCAATCATTTGCTCTTGAAAATTAAAAAACCTACTGACTATCATTCAGTAGGAAAAATACAATCAAATCGCCAAATCAAACTTGAGTTGAGGTTTGACCGGATCATAGTCTAATAGCTCAAAGTCCTCTGCTTTGATATCAAAGAAATTGGTCCCATCCGGCACATTTAAAACGAGTCGAGGTTGGCAGTCGCTAGGCTCTCGACGCAATAGCTCCTCCGCCTGCTCGAACTGATTGTCATAGATGTGCAAGTTATTGATAAAGTAAAAGAACTTGCCTACTTTCCAACCAAAATGCTTGGCAATCATCATCTGCAGCGCCACATATTGCATAGCGTTGATATGGTGAGCCACTAACATATCATTTGAGCGCTGAGTCAGAGTCGCATCCAGATAAATGTCTCCATCCACACGACGAACGTCAAACATGGTTTGAAAAGCACATGGAAGCAGACCGTCAGTTTCTTCAAACGCTTCATAATCCCAGAGAGAGATGATATTACGGCGGTTCCAAGGATTAGCTTCCAGCTGTTGGAGAATTTTATGGATAATGTCATGCTTCTTGACAACAGCACCATAGCGCTGGCCAATAGTACCCGTGTCTCCAACTTCCCAGTCATTCCAATAGTGAACATGATACTTGTCATTGAGCAGTTCCAGGCTATTAGATTGGTCTTGATAGATCCAAAGGACTTCCTTGATGGCAGACTTGATGGCAATAGGGCGCAGAGTCGTGATTGGGAACTCTCCCTTGCTCAAATCATATTCCGCAAAAGAACCAGTGATATATTTGGAGTTGGCCACATTTCCATCCTTGTAGCGCGGACGGGCATTCTCAGAAAAAACACCTTGCTCCATAATCTTTTTTATATTCTCTTTGAAAATCGTATCTGCTAGCGTCATGATTTCTCCTTCGTTCAGTGAGCTTTTTCTAGTATAGCAAATTTTCCATAAAAATTCTCCTGCCAAGTTTAGCAGGAGAAAACTTTATTTGACCCATTCATCTGGATGATTGAGCTTATTCGCATCCTTTTCTGATAATCTCAAGGTAATATCTGACACAGCAGGAATATTTGAAAGAGTGACATAGGGGTAGTTTCTGTAGGTCGTAAATTTGACACCACTTTCTCCCTTTTTTCCACTAATATTGTAGATATAATTAACCTCTGCATCATCGGGCAAATCGACCCAGGCATCTTCATTATCTTCCTCAGACTCTACCAGATCTAGCATATCTGCAAATTCATCCAAGGTTTTGGTGTTTCTTGTCTGATAAATCTGCTGATTCTGACTATTCAATATGGTCAGAAAACCTTCTGTCTTTGATTTGCAAGCGGATAAGATCAAAAGAAAAATGGGAAATAATATTAGAAAATATGCAACTTTTCTCTTCATTTTTAGCCCTCCTTATAGCTATGCTAAGAGAGGAAGTAGTTAGAACTATTGAAGTACCAGCGAAGCTGCTCCAATTACGCCAGCATCATTTCCAAGTGTAGCCAGCGCTAATTTAGTTGACGTGCGTACTTGTGGGAAAGTATTTTCTTCATAAACTTTACGAACACCCTCAAGTAGGAACTCTCCTGCTGCTGACACTCCACCACCAATAACAATCGTTGATGGATTAAGGGTTGAACCGATATTGGCACAAGCAATCCCCAAGTAACGTGAGAAGTTACGATAAACGATCAAGGCAAGATCGTCGCCTTCTTTTGCCAAATCAAATACAGTTTTAGCAGTTACTTCTTCTCCGTTATCAATCAAGCGTTTCAAAGTTGCGTCGCCCTCATATTCATCAGCGTAACGACGAGTCAAATTGACAATCCCTGTTGCAGAAGCTACTGTCTCAAGACAGCCTTTTTTACCACAAGTACATGCGATTGGTTGATCGAAATCAACAGTGATATGGCCCAGCTCGCCTGCCGCACCTGCCACACCGTGGAGCAGTTTACCTTCCGCAACGATACCGCCACCAACACCAGTACCAAGTGTCATAAAGACAACGTCTGGCTGGTTTTCACCAGCACCCATCCAACGCTCACCAAGCGCAGCTACATTAGCATCATTATCAATGAAGAATGGAATTCCCGTCGCTTTTTCGATTTTCTCTTTTACCGGCTGGAGGGTCTTCCAGTTTAGGTTATAGGCACCGATAACAGTCCCTTTCTCACGATCAACCACACCCGGTGATCCCATGCCAATTCCGACAAAGTCCTCAGCTGATAGATTTAGGAGCTCCAATCGATGCTGGATAGACTCAATCATATCGTCTACAATATGGCTTCCTTCATCCAAAATGTTAGTCTTAATAGACCATTTTTCTTGGATTTCGCCCTCTTGCGTTAAAATTGCAAATTTGATAGATGTACCACCAAGGTCAATCCCAATAATTTTTTTTGACATGATATTCTCCTCTGTATTCGTTCTCCCTCTTATTATAGCAGATTTTTTTAACGGTGAAAAGGTTTGCACGGTATTTTTTGTAAATCGCTGATTACTACACTTAAATTAGAGATTATGAATATTCTTTCATGTAGAAAAATAGCTTTTGAACGACAAGAAAGAAATAATAAGATCAAGAAGAGCAAAGATTTCTTTTTCACAATTTCAGAGGCTTCAGACTCTGCATTTTAGATTCCGAACATCAAAAAGGAGAAGACCAAAAGATCCTCTCCATAAATTGACTTATCATCAAACCACTACAGTTGACAAAGAGCCCTTTTATTCTTCCTTCTTCATCAGGAATAATCCTGTCAATGCTAACAGAAGGCCGAGAAGGAAGGCTGAATCTGTTGCTGTGCCTGTACTTGGTAAGGTTGCTGACTTAGTGGCTGGGCCTTTAGTAGAACCATCTGCTTTAGCTCCTTGCACTTGTTCCTGCATCTGCGGGGTTGCAGTTGACTTGTAAACAACCGCATAAACACCTAGCTGATCTGTCATGTACTCGACATAATGACCTTTTTGCTGGAAGGATACCGCATCAAGCTGATTAGCTACTGTCATAAAGAAGACATTTTCAACATCTTTGTTAGATGCAACTGGAAGGCTGACAAAGACCTTGCCCTTAGGCTGAACAGCTTTGCCAAATTGGTCTTCTAGTCTAATGTCATAAGCATCATAGAGCTTACCTTCTAGGCTTTGAGCTGCCACTTTCTTAACCTTCAAGACCACAACTTGATCAAGCGTAGACTTCATGCCAATCACTTGAACCTTGGTAGCTTCGTCCGTCAAGATACGTAAGTTATTTTCTGGCTTAGATGGTTTAGATGGCTCTACAGGCTTCTCTGGTGTAGTTGGTTTGTTTGGTTTTTCTTCCTTGCTTCCAACTTCCACAATCTGATCAACGGGATCTTTAGAAACGAAGCTATCGCGAGTCACACGCCCGGTTTCTTGACCATTTTCGATGGTCACTTCTACAAGTGTTGTCTTCTCACCTGACTTGCCTTCTTGGACAACTTTTCGAGTGCCCTTCGGCAATTGTGGATTTTCGCGTTCGACGGTGTTAAACGGTAGAACTTCTGTCACAATATCCAAGCGCGGTTGGTCAACGACAAGATTCTTAACACCTTGATCTGGTGTTACTTGCTCGACTGGTTTACCGATTTCCACAATCTGATCCACTGGAGCTTTGGAAACAAAGCTATCTCGAGTCACTCGGCCGCTTTCCTTGCCATTTTCAATCGTCACTTCAACAAGCGTGGTCTTCTCACCAACCTTGCCTTCTTGGACAACTTTTCGGGTACCTTTAGGTAATTGAGCACTTTCATGTTCAACAGTATTAAACGGTAGAGTCTCTGTCACAATATCTAAGCGCGGCTGTTCGACAACAAGATTCTTAAGACCTTGATCTGGTGTTACTTGCTCAACTGGCTTGCCGATTTCCACAATCTTATCAACTGCGTCTTTGGAAACGAAGCTATCTCGAGTCACTCGGCCGCTTTCCTTGCCATTTTCAATCGTCACTTCAACAAGCGTGGTCTTCTCACCAACCTTGCCTTCTTGGACAACTTTTCGAGTACCCTTAGGCAATTGTGGATTCTCACGCTCGATGGTCTTGAAGCCAACTTCTTCAGTTACCACATCCAAGCGTGGTTGTTCAACTACAAGTTCTTTATCACCCGTAGCTGGCGTTACTTGTTCAACTGGTTTACCGATTTCCACGATTTGATCCACTGGAGCTTTGGAAACGAAGCTATCGCGAGTCACACGACCGCTTTCCTTGCCATTCTCAATCGTCACTTCGACAAGCGTGGTCTTCTCGCCAGCTTTGCCTTCTTGGACAACTTTTCGGATACCCTTCGGCAATTGTGGATTTTCGCGCTCAACGGTGTTGAACGGTAGAGCTTCAGTCACAATATCCAAGCGCGGTTGGTCAACGACAAGATTCTTAACACCTTCATCTGGAGTCGTCTTGTGAACTGGAGGTTTTGGTGTATCTGGATTAGGTGTCTCATCTATCTCAGCATGATAGGTAGAGACTTCGTAAAACTCAGGGCGACCACCTTCCCACTTCAACTTAACATCTAATAAGTGGGCGCTGTTAGCGAGCTGGAAGGTTTGGAAACTTGTGGTAACCGCACCCAAATTTTGCCATGCTGTTTGGCCATCTTTGGAAATGGTTCTTGCCCAAACGTGCGCTGAGCTTCCTGATGGAATATCTGAAATCAGGCGAACGTGATTTGATTCTGTCTTTTCAGATAGATGGTAAATCAACTCACCGCTGTCTTGAGTCGCCTTGTAACTGCTGAGAATATTTCCATCTGCTATATTATTCTTTTCAGATGACTTGGTCTCTGTACCAGTACCTTCCACAGTTGGATTATTGACTGACTTAGTGTATTCTCCATCATTGATAACT
>CAJPQE010000006.1:0-28674 GCA_905372795.1 Streptococcus cristatus
AAGCCCTGCAGCTGCTTCAGAATAAAATCCAAATATTCTTGACTAGATGCCATCGGAACACCTCCATGAATTGTTACTTTATTATACCAAAAATGGATGAAGATTGCTGATGTATCTTCTTCACTCTGCAGTCTATCTATTCTAAAATAAGTAAAAAAGCTAGACCTTAGGAGTCTAACTTTTATTTCTTATTTTTTTAAAAGTCCTTCCTTGACCAGATAATCACGCGCGACAGCTTCTGCTTTTTTGCCTTCAATGCCGACTTGATAATTCATCTGGCTCATCTGGCTTTCAGAAATTTTACCAGCCAATTTATTGAGAACTGTCTCCAACTCAGGATGTTTCTTGAGAAGAGCTTCTTTCATAAGTGGTGCCCCTTGATAAGGTGGGAAGAGTTGCTTGTCATCTTCCAAGACCTGCAAATCATAACGCGCCAACTCTGCATCCGTCGAATAGGCATCCGTAATTTGAATATCGCCTGACTGAATTGCCTGATAGCGGAGGGCTGGCTCCATGGTAGCTACATTGAGATTAAGACCATACATTGATTGTAAGCCCTTATTTCCATCCTCACGGTCGTTAAATTCTAGGGTAAAACCTGCCTTGAGCTTGTCTTGAACTGCTTTAAGGTCAGAGATGGTTTTAAGATTGTATTGTTTGGCGACACTCTTAGGTACTGCGATGGCATATGTATTTTGATAAGCCATGTGATTGAGCAAGACTAGATTGTCCTGTTTTTTGATTCCATCACGTGCTGCTTCAAAAACTTCTTCAGCATCATTGCTGACCTTTGGAGCAGGCTGCAAGAGAGTTCCAGTAATCGTACCGGTAAACTCAGGATAGATATCAATATCACCTTTTTTCAGAGCTTGATAAAGGAAGTCGGTCTTCCCAAAATTAGGTTTGACTGTCACAGTCATATCCGTATTTTCCTCGATGAGGAGTTTATACATATTCATAAGAATTTCTGGCTCTGGACCCAATTTCCCAGCAATAACCAGATGATCCTTCTCCGGCTTGGGAAGCAGACTCGGCGTATAAGAAGCGCCAAGGCCGAGGATTAAAACCGCGAAAGCTGTAAATACCGTCCTAAGCTTAGCCTTTTCCATCCATTTAAGGAGACTGTTGAAAAGAATAGCCAAAACTGCAGATGAAATAGCTCCAATCAAGATCAGACTGGCATTGCGACGATCAATTCCAAGAAGGATAAAGGAACCTAGTCCGCCAGCTCCGACAAGGGCTGCTAGAGTCGCTGTCCCGATAATCATTACCGTTGCCGTCCGAATTCCTGATACGATGACAGGCATAGCTAGAGGCAGTTCAAACTTCTTGAGCCGCTCCCACTTGGTCATCCCAAAGGCGATTCCAGCTTCCTCTAAACTAGGATCAATCCCATTCAAAGCCGTGACAGTATTTTCTAAAATCGGGAAAATAGCGTAGATCACCAGGGCAGTCAGTGCCGGCAGTGTGCCAATCCCCATGAGGGGGATAAAGAGTCCCAGCAAAGCCATTGAAGGAATGGTTTGAAAGATTCCCGCAATTTGCAGCACCCAATTGGCTGCCTTTTTGTGACTATGAAGATAGATAGCGAGCGGAATAGTCAGGAAGATGGCCACTAGTAAGGTCAGAAGAGACAGCTGAAGGTGTTGCCCTAAGGCTGCCAACCATTCGCCAAAACGCTCCTGAAAGGTAGAAATTAAATTAGCCATGTTGAACACCTCCAAATAAATCTGCTACGAAGCTGGTTGCAGGTGCAGATAAGATTTCCTCAGGTGTCGCCACTTGACGAATCTCCCCGTCCTGCAGAACGGCAATCCGATTCCCCAACTTTAAAGCCTCGTCCGTATCATGAGTCACAAAGATTGTCGTCATCCCAAATTCATTGTGCAATTCTCTGGTCAAAGTTTGTAGTTGTTTTCTCGAAATGGCATCCAAGGCCGAAAAAGGTTCATCCATGAGTAGAATCTTAGGTTGACCAATCATGGCCCGGACAATGCCCACCCGTTGCTGTTCTCCACCAGATAATTCACTAGGAAGTCGATGTCCATACTCAGCTACTGGTAAACCAACCTTAGCCAAAAGCTCTTCTGTTTTCTGAGCAATCTCTTCCTTAGTCCACCCCTTCATCTCAGGAATCAGGGCAATATTTTCAGCCACAGTTAGGTTTGGGAAGAGGGCAATCGCTTGCAAGACATATCCTGTAGAAAGACGAAGTTCACGCTCATCATAGTCTTTGATGCGCTTGCCATCCATATAAATATTTCCATCAGTTGGTTCCAAGAGACGGTTAATCATCTTAATCATGGTCGTCTTACCGGACCCAGAAGGCCCAACTAAAACCATGAACTCTCCATTCTTAATCCGTAAATTAACATCTCTCAAAACATCTTTTTCTGTATAGCGTAGCGCTACATTTTTGTATTCAATCATTCTTTCTCCTCAATTTAAAACTTCCCACGATTCGTCAATTCTTCTACCTTAGGTATGACTTCTTTATTGTCCCAATGCTCCACAATCAAGCCATTCTCCAAACGGAAGATGTCATACTGGGCATAGGCAACGCCATCAATCTGAGTCTGCCCATAGCTGACCACATAGTTTCCTTGTCCCAAAAGTTGGAAAACAAAGTCAAAAGTAACCCCGTGCTCAGCTACATAGTCTTTATAAGCAGCACTTCCTTGTCCAATCTCATGATTATGCTGAATCAAATCGTCTGCTACATAATCACTCCACTGCTCCAGTTCCCCATTTTGGAAAATCTCTGTCAAGAAACGACGAACGGTTTTTTTATTTTCTGCTGTCTTGTCTAAATCCGTGATTTCAAAATCTCCAAAGATCTGGTCTAACTGTCCATTTTCCGGAGCACGATAGTAGTCAATGACATCCCAATGCTCCACGATACGACCACTCTCATCCGCACGGAAAGTATCAGTCGTCACCCATTGAGCTTCCCCGCCATTGAGATATTGATGAACATGGACGAAGACTAGATTACCATCCTCAATGGTGCGAACAATTTTGATTTTACGCTTTGGATGGCGCTCGAAAAAATTTGCAAAGAAAGCTGCAAAACCTTCTTTCCCATCTGGCACACCTGTCGAGTGCTGAATGTAGGTATCTCCTACAGATTGGGCTTGAGCCTCAGCAACTCGTCCGTCTTGAATGGCATGAATGTATAGATTTTGTGCATTTTCAACTTGTTTTGACATGATTTATTCCTCATTTGCTTTCTCTTTCAGATTGGCTAAAATGCGTTCCTGATAACTTTCAAACTGGCGAATTTCTTCCTCTGAGAAGCCTTTATAAAAAATCGCTTCCAACTTTTGACTGACACGATGCCCAACTTCTTTCTGGGACCAACCTTGCTCCGTCAACTTGACATATTTTTTTCGCTTGTCTGAACCACACTGACTAAAGGTCACCAAATCCTGCTCTTCCAACTTTTTCAGCATAGTTGTCAGCGTATTGTTAGCAAGACCAGTCGCAAGTGCAATATCTGTAGCCGTAGCACATCCTGTCTCACTATTCCATAAAACAGTGAGAATCTTGCCCTGTTCACTGCGATAAAGGGCTTCGGGATCCTGATTCAGTAACTTTTGAAAAATCCGCCCATTCAACAAACGAATATGATGGGCAACTAAATGACTATCTTCCATAAAACCTCCAATTTACTTCTATATCGAATTGTTTTTATTTATTGTAACACCCGATATTACACTTGTCAAGGATTTTATTCGATTTAGAAATAATTTTAAATTGGGTAAAGATCTTAAAACTCAAAGTTCAAAACAAAAAGCCCAGTGTAAAGAGGAAATCCCTCCCCTACACTGAGCTTATTTGTTTATCTTAGTAATATTCACCCTGACGGTAATCCCATGAGTTGAAAGTATCGGACAGGTGCATCATGATTTTGTCGATGTCCAAGCCTTTGCGGATGACCACTGGTGCTGGTGAGATGGAACGTTGACCACCTTGTTCTGGAATCAGTTTTCCATCCTTGTCAACCATTGAGAGCATAACACCTTGCTCGTAGCGAGTTTCAATGGTCTTGTCTGGCTGAATAGAAGCTACATAATCATCTGCTTCAATGACGAGGTCAACAGCGTTTTCGATGCGCTCGCCAATTCCTTCGACCTTGCCGCGGTTTCCTTTACCAGATGGGTTGGCTGAGGAAGCATAGACCATCTTTCCTTCTTCCCAAAGCTTAGCTGCCAGCTGCTCGCCCGCCTTACCAAACTTAATAACAAAACAGCTCGTGCCACGAACATCCGTCATCAACTCTTCCCGACCGTCACCATAGGCTTTGAGCTTTTCAAAAGCTTCTGGCTTCCATGGAAGGATACAGCCCAAGAGGATATCTTCATCCCAATGCTTTTGGTAAAAAGCTTCAATTTCCGGATTGAGTTGTGCTAAAGCACGAAGCTCATCCATACTGCCACAGAGGACAACACCTGGCTTATTACGGTTACGAGCCTTAGCTTCGAACTTACGCTCCAAGCCAGCTTTATCGCTGGTCATAATGATGTAACCTACCTTGGTCGGGCAAACGATACAGCCGCCATCGCCTTTCAGGATGTCATAACCTTCTTGTGAAAGAGTTCCGTTCCATTGAATGTGTTTTGTCATAAGTTTCTTCCTTTTCTATTAAATTAAGATTTATTTTACCATATATTTTTATCGGAGACAAGATGTTTTCAGAATTTTCTCAATATATCGAAAATAATTTTACTGCCAATAAGATGGACGATTTTTTTCATATTCTGTAATCAAATCCTCATACTGCAAGGTAATACCGATGTCATCCAGACCGTTGAGGAGCTTGTGCTTCCATTCTCCATCAATGTCAAAGGAGAATTCTCCCACCGGTGAAAAAATCTTCTGCTGCTCCAAATCCACCGTCACTTCGTCCGTCGGCTTCAGATTAGCCAAGGCTTTCCGCACTTCAAGCGGCTGGACAATAGGCAGCATTCCGTTATTTAGCTCGTTATTGTAGTGAATATCCCCGAAAGATCCGGCAATAACTACTTTGAAGCCATAGTCAGCCAAGGCCCAGGCAGCGTGCTCGCGAGAGGAACCCGCTCCGAAATTATCCCCTGTAATCAGAATAGTCGCCTTGCGGTACTCCGGTCTATTAAAGACGAAATCAGGATCTTCGGTGTACCGATTGTCCAGGTAGCGCCAAGCGTACATGAGGTACTTACCAAAACCTTTTTTATCAATCAACTTGAGAAACTGCTTGGGCAAAATTTGGTCTGTATCGATATTATCGTTCATGAGGGGAACTGTTGTCCCCGTGTAGATTGTAAATTTTTCCATAAAACTCCCTTACTGGACCTCTGGTAGCTGGCGGACGTCTACAAAGCGCCCTGCAATGGCTGCCGCTGCTGCCATGGCTGGACTGCAAAGATGTGTCTTAGCTCCAAATCCCTGACGATCCTCAAAGTTCCGATTGCTGGTCGAGGCACAGTGGACTCCGTCTGGCACCTTATCTGGATTCATTCCCAGACACATGGAGCAGCCCGGATCGCGCCACTCAAAGCCTGCATCCATGAAAATTTTATCCAGTCCCATCTTTTCAGCAGCCCGCTTGACCGGACGAGAGCCTGGTACGACGATAGCTGTTAGATTGGGAGCAATGTGTTTACCAGCGACAAACTTAGCTGCCAGCTGCAAATCGCTGAGTCTGGCATTGGTACAGGATCCGATAAAGATATAACCTAGGTCAATATCTTCTGCTTTCTTACCCGGAGAGAGGTCCATGTAATTGTAGGCCCGCTCGTCGTTCATATCGCGAATTTCTGGGAAAGCCGCTCCGAACTCTACTCCCATAGAAGGATTGGTCCCCCAAGTCACCATAGGTGCCAACTGGGAAACATCCATCTCAATGACCTTATCATAGACAGCATCAGGATCACTGACCAGAGTCTTCCAATCAGCTACCGCCGCCTCAAAGTCCTTGGGAGCGCCCGGCCGCCCTTGAACGTAATCATAAGTCTTCTGGTCAGGATTCATAATGCCCATCTTGGAGCCAAACTCAATGGACATATTGCAGATGGTCATACGCTCTTCCATGGTCAGATGGTCAATCGCATCACCGGCATACTCTACCACATAGCCAACACCCGCAGCTACACCGTATTTGGCAATTAAAGCGAGGATAAAATCTTTTGAATAAACACCTTTAGGTGGAACTCCGGTAAATTTGACCAGCATTTTCTTGGGTTTGACTTGCCAAATGGTCTGCGTGGCAAAGACGTGCTCCACCTCTGAAGTACCAATTCCAAAAGCAATAGCTCCAAAAGCTCCGTGAGTAGCCGTGTGACTATCGCCACAGACGATAAATTTGCCCGGCTGAGTCTTGCCCGTTTCTGGCCCAACCATATGAACAATCCCCTGCAGTTCCGATCCGTGAGCCGCATGCTCGATGCCAAAATCCTTGACGTTCTCAGAAAGTTTATCAATCTGAGCCTTGGAAATCACATCCCGAATATCATAGATATTGACCGTAGGAACATTATGGTCAAAAGTTCCAAAAGTTAAGTCCGGTCGTCTAACCTTGCGACCGGCATCTCGAAGTCCTTGAAAAGCCTGAGGGCTGGTTACTTCATGAATATAATGCTGATCCACATACATAAGCTGGGGTTGACCTTCTTGGCCTGTTATTACGTGTCTTTCCCAAATCTTATCAAAAATTGATTTTCCAGCCATACTAGCTTCTCCATATGTAATACAAAATTCCAATTTCCACTATTACTCCGCAAATCCAAGCCAACCAGAAATACCATTTTCTGGTCTTGTGGTGAAAGAGGCGACCGCCTAATAAAGCGCCCAAACCTCCGGCTGCCAATGCTGACAAGAGCAAGGTCTTCTCTGGAATGCGGTAGTGATTTTTCTTAGCCTTTCGCTTATCCCAACCATAAAGCAGGAAAACGATAAGGTTCCATAGCAGGCAAATACCCGTTAATATCCATTTCATAAGTTATTGATAATGGCCTCCGTCATTTGAGCTGTCCCTGCCTGACCTCCCAGATCTCGGGTTAAAATCCCTTGAGCCAAAGTCTTCTCAACCGCTGCTTCAATCGCTTCTGCAGCTTCTAGCTCTGCAAAACTATCCCGCAGCATCATGGCTACAGAAAGTATCATGCTGATAGGATTGGCAATGCCTTGCCCTGCAATATCGGGAGCTGAACCATGGATAGGCTCGTAAAGACTTGGACCAGCAGCCGAATGACTGGCCGATGGCATAACTCCCAACGTTCCTGATAAGACACTGGACTCGTCGGATAGAATATCTCCGAAGAGATTTTCCGTTATAACAACATCAAACTTAGCAGGATTGGTGATCATGAGCATAGCAGCGCTATCTACCAGTTGGTGCTCTAAGGTCACATCTGGATAATCCTTGGCCACCTCATCTGCTACTCTGCGCCAGAGTTTAGATGTCGCTAGTACATTTTGCTTGTCAATACTGGTCACGCGCTTTCTGCGACCACGCGCAATGTCAAAGGCCTTACGGACAATCCGCTCTACCTCTTCATAGCTGTAGTCGTTAATATCACGCGCAGATCTGTCCTCCAAAATATGCTCACCAAAGTAAATCCCACCAGTCAGCTCACGCACGACCACGAAATCCACACCAGCAATTCGCTCCGCCTTCAAAGGCGACAAATGCTTAAGAGCATCGAAAATCTTAACTGGACGGATATTGGCATAGAGTTCAAGCTCCTTGCGCAGAGCGAGCAAACCTTGCTCTGGTCGAACTGGGGCATTATCATACTGGGGACTGCCGATAGCTGCTAGGAGAATAGCATCCGCCTCCTTGGCCGCTTCTAGAGTTGACTGAGGCAGAGGATGACCTTCCGCATCAATACCAGCACCTCCAAAAGCTTTCTCCGTGATATGATAAGTAAAACCGAATTTGTCCGCAACAGCAGCCAGCACTTGGAGACCAGCCTCCATGATTTCTGGGCCGATACCGTCACCCGCCAGAGCTACAATTTCTTTTGTCATATTTGCTTCTTTCTAATTATTTGCAGGCAGATCGTGGTAGGATACCTGATGACCGATTTCACCTGCATTTTCCTTTTGCACAAAGGTATTGGCATGGATATAGGCAATGGCGCTAGCCTTAAGAACATCAAAGTCAATACCAGAGGAGTTGAAAATCGTATCTGTATCCGTATTTTCAACAGCTACTAAAACACGCGCCTGAGAGTCAATTCCGTCCGTCACGGCCTCAATGTTATAGGCCAAAAGTTGAACAGACTGGTTAAAGAATTGGTCAATAGCATTAAAGATAGCTTCGACACTTCCCTTGCCTTCTGCCACACAGCTGACCGTCTCTCCGTCGCCATTAACCAGCTGCACATCTGCTGTGATGGTATGATCGTCATTGGTCGTCAGCTGCAGATCATTAAAGTGGAAGCCTTCTGGATTTTCAACTGTCGTTCCAGCAATCAGAGCCCGAATGTCAGCGTCCGTGACTTCGTTTTTCTTATCAGCCAAGACCTTAAACTTAGCAAAGAGCTCATTAATTTCAGATTCTTCAAAGTCCAGAGACAGTTCTTTGAGCTTTTCGACAAAGGCGTGGCGACCAGACAGCTTGCCAAGCGGCAGTGAATTACTCTTGACTCCAACCAGCTCAGGTGTGATGATTTCATAGGTCAGTGGATTCTTAAGAACACCATCCTGATGGATACCAGACTCATGAGAGAAGGCATTGCCACCAACAACCGCCTTGTTCTTAGGCACTGGAATACCTGAGAATCGGGATACCAGCTCAGAAGTGTTGATGGTTTCATTAAGGACAATGTCTGTCTCAACTTGGTAATAATCCTTGCGAATTTCCAAGGCAACCGCTACTTCTTCCAGCGCAGCATTACCAGCACGCTCACCAATACCGTTGATTGTGCCTTCCACCCGTCTAGCTCCGTATTTGACCGCAGACAGGCTGTTAGCTACTGCCATTCCCAAATCATCGTGACAGTGAGGACTATAGATAATCTCACGATCTGTTTGGACATTGTCAATCAGATGCTTGAAGATATTGCCAAACTCTTCTGGCGTAGTAAAGCCGACTGTGTCTGGAATGTTGATGTAGCTAGCACCCGCATCAACTGCTGTCTGGACAACTTGAAGCAGGAAGTCCAGCTCTGTCCGTGTTGCGTCCTCAGGTGAAAACTCGACAATCTCAAATTTGGAGCGAGCATAGGAAACGTGCTCCTTAATAGCTTCTAAAATCTCTTCCTTGGACTTTTTCAGCTTGAACTCTCTATGAATGGGGCTGGTCGCAATGAAAACGTGAATCTGCGGATGTTTGGCATCCTTGAGTGCCTCGTAGCAGGCGTCGATGTCCGATTTAACCGAACGCGCCAAACCAGTGACAGAAGCTTTAGTGATGACTTTAGCAATCTCTTGCACTGCCGCAAATGAATCTGGACTAGCAGCTGGGAAACCAGCTTCAATAGCAGAAATTCCCCATTTTTCTAGTTGCTTAGCAATGGCAACCTTTTCCTTAACAGAGAAATTCACTCCCGGTGTCTGCTCACCATCCCGAAGGCTGGTATCAAGAAACTCAACTTTTTGCATAGACTTTCCTCTTTCTTTATCGTTTAAAACAGCTATAAAAATCAATGAGAGATACAACTATGAAATGAACTTTTAGTTCGCTTTTCTCAATATATCCTAGCAAAGATTTTCGTGAAGAATAAAATAAAAACATCTCGCTGGAAACCAAGCGAGATGTTGATTTACTCCCGCTTGGTAAGCCAAACAGGACTAATGCTTTTGCACTAGCCCGAGTAACGCAACAACAAAGCAAAGTTTGAAAATTGAGTTGACTTCATGTTTGACTGACTCCTTTTGAAATGTTATTGATTAGTATTTTAGCACAGTATCATTCGGCTGTCAACAGATAATTCGATATTTTCTGAAAATTTTTAATATGCTGGATTATTTTGTAGTCTTATTACTATAAATGCGAGAAAGAAAAAGAAGCAGGCCAGCTCCTACTTCCTTTAGTAATATAATTATTTTTCTCATTTCTCTTCTTTTAATAATTTACCAATCAGGCTTCTTCATTCCTAAGCCATTTCGTCTTTATCTTCGTACATACTGAACCAAGCGGAACATCATGAAGGCAAATAGAATTCCTGCAACGATCCAAATGGTTCGTAAGGCGTAAAATTGGAGCAGGTAGGTAGAAATAATGGCTCCGATGACAAAGCTTCCTAACAAAGCAACAAAGAAAATGCCCTCTTTCAAGTATGGTTTTTCCTGAGTTCGCACAAAATTTCCAAAAGCCACCATCGTTTTCTTGATATTTCCTGTCATAAAGGAATTATTGTAGACTATACCATCTACTTCGCCAAAAGCTGTCGCAACGACTCCCATACAGAAAGCAATCGGAGGAACGATCAGCATATTAGGCACGGTACTTGGCATAAAACCTACCAGAGTACAGATGATCACCATTGGTGAAATGCTACTTACTCGCCATATTGACTGCTCAAAAAAGGGGCGGAAAACTGTTATCAGAAAAATCCCCAGCATAAAGGCTAGCATAGTAGCTAGTTTGACTTCAATCTCTCCAGTCTTATGATGAATCAGCTCAACGGACAAAAAGACGACGTTTCCTGTCTGGCCCGCAACCAATGTACCCCCGCGCTCCATGAAAGTGTAAGCATCCACGAAACCTGCGCAAAAGGTCAGCAAACAGGCAAAAAACTTTGATCGAGAATGGAATTCCCTTTTGACGAACTTTCTCATAATTTACCCAAAAAGTCCAGTGTAACACCAGACTTCCTTTCTATCCTTCTCTAGCTTCCTCCAAAATCTTTTCAATCTTGGTGGTAATCAAATCAATCGCAACTTTATTAGAAGCGCCCTCTGGAATAATGACATCCGCATAGCGCTTGGTTGGCTCGATAAACTGATGGTACATAGGCTTGACGACACCCAGATACTGCTCAATGACACTATCCAAACTGCGTCCGCGCTCTTCCATATCCCGCTTAATCCGACGAATGATCCGCACATCATCATCAGTATCGACGAAAATCTTGATGTCCATCAAATCGCGGAGTCGTTGATCTTCCAAGACCAAAATTCCCTCTACAATGAAGACATCCTGCGGTTCCTGACGATAGGTTTTATTGCTGCGCGTGTGCTCCGTATAATCATAGGTCGGGATGTCCACTGGACGGCCAGCCAAAAGCTCCTTGATCTGCTCAATCATGAGGTCTGTATCAAAAGCAAAAGGATGGTCATAGTTGGTCTTAACCCGCTCCTCAAAGGTCAAATGAGACTGATCCTTGTAGTAAGAATCATGTTCAATCATAGAAATCTTTTCATTAGGAAAATGGTCTAAAATCGCCCGAGATACACTGGTTTTTCCCCCACCAGATCCACCTGTAACACCAATAATAATAGGTCTGTTTTGCATTGTTTTCTCCATTACTTGTTATCTTATCTATTTTACCTTAATTCATGATATAATGAAAGGGTGAATCAAGAAAAATTCAGGAAAATCATTTTAAAGGAGAAAGTATGTTACAACTCGGTATCATCGGTACAGGAACCATTTCCCACGAGTTTATCAAAGCAGCTCAACTAAGTAGTGAGTATGCGTTTACAGCTGTTTACTCGCGAACCTTGAGTGCCGCGGAGCGTTTTGCGCAAGCTTATAAAAACGTCGCACTCTACACCGATATGATTGAATTCTTATCTGCCGACCTAGATGTGGTTTACATCGCCAGTCCCAATAGCCTCCACTTCAACCATGCTAAGGTAGCCATTTTGGCTCGAAAACATGTCATTGTTGAAAAGCCGGCTGTATCAAGACCTGAAGAATGGCGAGAATTGGTCAAGCTGGCAGCTGAACATCAGGTTTATATCTTTGAGGCAGCCAGAAACTACCACGAAGCAGCTTTTGCAGTCATTCGTGACTTTCTAAAGGACAAGAAAATTTGGGGAGCTAATTTCACCTATGCAAAATACTCTTCCAAGATGGGAGCCCTGCTGAGTGGACAGGAGCCCAATGTTTTTTCTGCTAAATTTTCAGGCGGTGCTCTGATGGATCTGGGTGTCTACACGCTTTATGCTGCTGTCCGACTCTTTGGTGCTCCACAAAGCGTCTGCTATACAGCTCAACAACTACCAAATAGCGTTGATCTCAACGGTTCAGGCAGTCTGATTTATCCTGATTTTCAGGTTCGTATCCAAGCTGGAAAAAATATTCATAGCCAGCTGCCAGCTGAAATCTATACGGACCAAGGCACTCTGACCTTAGACGGTATCGAGTTTATCCGCTCTGCCATTTTCCAAAAGCTGAATGGAGAGTCGGAAAGTCTAGCTATCGACCAAGCAGAGCACCAAATGCTAGAAGAGGCTCAGGCTTTTGCTCGTGTGCTTAAAGGCGGCCAAGAAGAGCTTTATAGCGACTATCTGCAGGCTGCTACTGCTGTGCATGAGTGTCTGTTTGCCATGAGAAAAGATGCTGGCATTAGATTTGAGGTTGACCATGATTAAAGAAACATTTCCAGCAGTCTGGCAGGAACAGCTAAATCAGCTCGGTTTTGCTGAACTGACTGCCATCCAAGAAAAGATATTCCAGCCCATTTCTCAGGGAGAAACGGTGCTAGGCATCAGTCCGACCGGTACGGGCAAGACATTGGCCTATCTCTTTCCTAGTTTATTGAAATTAAAGCCTAAAAAAGCGCAACAGCTTTTGATTTTAGCTCCAAATACAGAGCTGGCGGGACAGATTTTTGATGTTTGTAAGTATTGGGCGGAGCCCTTGGGATTGAGTAGTCAACTCCTCCTCTCTGGTAATAGCCAGAAAAGGCAGATTGAGCGGCTCAAGAAAGGGCCGGAGATCCTAATTGGCACACCAGGGCGGATTTTCGAGCTCATCAAGCTCAAGAAAATCAAGATGATGAATGTTGACACTATTATCCTGGATGAATTTGACCAGCTTCTCAGTGATTCCCAGTATGCGTTTGTTGATAAGATTCTGCATTATGCGCCGCGTGACCACCAGCTGATTTACATGAGTGCTACAGCTAAGTTTGACCAAGAGAAGATCGCCGAAAATACCTTGCACATCAGCATTGACGACCAGACTTTGGACAATATCCAGCACTTCTATATGCAGGTGGAGAAACGTGATAAGGTTGAACTCTTGCGCAAACTATCCAATGTAGAAGAATTTCGTGGACTAGTTTTTTTCAACAGCTTGTCAGATTTGGGCAGCGCCGAAGAAAAGCTTCAGTACCGAGGAGCTAGTGCAGTCTCTCTAGCCAGCGATGTCAATGTAAAATTCCGCAAGGTCATTCTTGAGAAATTTAAAGATTACGATATCACACTCTTACTGGCGACTGACATAGTTGCGCGTGGCATTGATATTGATTCTCTAGAGTGCGTAGTCAACTACGAAGTGCCACGCGATCTGGAAACTTATACTCATCGTTCTGGCCGAACGGGTCGCATGGGTAAGGAAGGCTATGTCATCACCTTCATCAGCCACCCAGAAGAATTAAAAGCTCTCAAAAAATATGCCTCTATCCGAGAAATTATCTTGAAAAAACAAGAACTGTATGTGCAGCCTTAAGCGAGAATTACAGTCATCGATATTTTTATTTGATGATAGCAAAGCAAAAAGCATTGGAAATATTAAATTTCCAATGCTTTTCTTAATTTCTGCTGTAATAAATCTGATGTGGTTGAAGCCGATTTTCTAATAGTTCATCAACTGTCACCAGAGTATAGCCGTTGTTCTTCAGATAGTCAAGGACGCTTGGCAGAGCATCGATGGACGTCTGATGGATATCGTGCATGAGAATAATAGATCCCGGCTGGGTCTTCACGATCTCCTGCATAATAGCCTTTGTATTACGTGTTTTCCAGTCGAGACTGTCCACGCTCCACATGATAAAGGACTGATCGACAGCATTTTGAACCGTAGAGTTGATGGCTCCGTAAGGCGGTCTTGTGATCATAGGTCGGATACCAGTCGCCTTATAAATGGCTTCCTGAGTGTCTAAGATTTCCTTCTTGGATTGATTCAGAGGTAACTTGGTCAAATCCGGATGGCTCCATGTATGGATTCCGAGCTGATGGCCCTCATCAAGGACACGTTTAGCCAGTTCTGGATTGGAAGCAACATTTTGCCCCACCATAAAGAAGGTCGCTTTAGCATTGTAGCGTTTCAGAATTTCCAAGGCCTGAGGAGTCGTTTTACTATCGGGACCGTCGTCAAAGGTCAGAGCCACCATTTTCTCATGACGCTTGGTTTCATACTGCTGGTAAGCTTCCAAATCAGCCCCCTGTAAATATTCTGGACGGATTAGATCATAAAAACTAGACAGAGGCACTGTCACGCTCGACACACCGTTGATTTCTTTGGTCAGACGAATGGAAAATAAACTATCCTCGTAATGAAAATTCCACTGGCTCAACTCTATTTCTCGGAGGGCATTTAAAGCTACTGTTTGCTGACTTTCCTCCACCTGTCTAAAGGTCAGCTGACTGGTCAACTCCTTCAGGAAAATTTCCTTGGCAGCTTCTGGATTTTGAAACAGCTTGTCCAAAGTCACCGCTGTGCCTTCCTGATTGATATAAGTCGAGGCTACCTCTCTTGCTTCTTCAGACTTGATGTCTCTTTTCGAGATACTGTAATCTTTACGGTGAATGACCACTTCCTTGGTATTGGCCAGACCAGTTGACTTTTCTTCCGTATAGTAAAAGGTCAAAGCCGTCAAGTTTTCCTTTTGCTTCTTATCATCTGAAATGCTCTGACTGTCCTGCAACATTTTATCTTTGACACTTTGAAGCGGCTGCCCATTCATAAGAGGGTAAAAAGCCGCCACATAATGGCCGCCAATCCTACCAGCCTGCTTTTCGGCATTGTCAGCATGCTCTTGCTCTTCCTTGGCAATCACTTCTGTAACCTTTTTCTGGAATTCCTGCTCCTGAAACATTTCATAGATTCGCAGTCCACCAAAAACAAGAGATCCTAAAAGAAGCAGATTCAGAAGACTGAGAATCAGTCTATATTTTCGTCTACGCTTCCTTTTATGTTGTCTTTTCATCTATTATCCCCTAAGCTATTGTCATAAAACGATTCTAATGTTAAAAAACTTGTATCTTACAAGTGCTAAAATACAAGTTTCACCTATTTTTAAAGACTTTTTTCTCGAATCACTTCGACCTTGTAGCCGTCAGGGTCTTTAACGAAATAATAATTTGGCGGATTGCCTGGCAGCCCTTTTGGCTCAGTCACTTCATAGCCCTTAGCAGCATGCTCAGCGTGCAAACCTTCCAAATCAGGCGTGCTAAGAGCAATATGAGCAAAGCCATCACCGATTACATAAGGTCCGTGGTCATAATTATAAGTCAATTCAAGCTCATAATCATCGCCATCCAAACCAAGATAAACAATGGTAAAAGCATGCTCTGGAAAGTCCTTGCGACGCAATTCCTTAAAACCAAACGCGTCTTCATAAAAGGCAATCGAAGGCTCTAAATTTTCCACTCGTAAACAAGTATGCAACATTTTTGATGTCATAGTTGTACCTCTTTCATTTCTTTCTTTTATTATACCGTAAAAGCAGTCAAATTTGAAATAATATGAAAAGATTTTTAGCTTTTGCTGATTCGTTTTCTAATATCTGACCTAAGAGGAACTTTGATTTCAAAAATAGTTCCACGCGGTTTGTTATCTTTGACTGTGATGGTTCCTTTTAAGGCGTCGACGATTTGTTTCGCCAAGGATAGTCCTAGTCCAAAACCACCCTTTTGCCGAGTCCGAGCCTTGTCCACCCGATAAAAACGATCGAAGACTTTTTTCTTGTCATCGCCCGCAATCCCTGGACCATTGTCAGAAATCCGCAAGGTCAAGCTCCGATCATTGGCGGAGGCTACAAAGTAGATCTCTCCATCTTCCTCTGTGTATTTGATGGCATTATCAAAAAGGATGGTCATAACCTGCTTAAGCAAGACCTTGTCTGTCGTAATTGATTTTGAAACCAGATTTTTAAAATCAAAGACCTTGTCGCTTTCCTCTGCAATAATAGCATAGTTAGAAAAAGCTGTCGTGAAGAAGTCTGGTGTGACTTCACCGTATTCTGGCTTGATACCGTCATCGCGCCGAGCTAGGTTGAGTAAATTGGTCGTCAACAGGCGCATATTTCGCACTTCCTCTAAACTAGATGCGATACTCTCACTAGACTCCATAATCGTAGCCTCAGGCTTACGGAAGAGAGATTCCAGACGATTTTGCAGCACGGCCAAGGGCGTTCTCAATTCATGGCTGGCATTCTCAACAAAAGACTTCTGCTTCTGCATGCTATCCAAGAGAGGCTTGACACTCATCCGAGCCAGGTAGATACTAGCAATCAAAGAAATACCCCAGAAGCTAATCATGACAATGGCAATCAGCTTTTCATGCTTTTCGCTAGTCTGCTCCAGCTGGCTGATACTGGTCATGACAACTGCGTATTTGACATTCTCAATTTCATCATTTGGATCAATGTCAAACATGTAAGCTCGATAACTCTCGACCTGTCCATAGCTATTAGTTAGTTGTATTTGCTTGATTTGATTAAGAAAGCGTTTATTAAATTTAATCGCATCAAAGTTTAAAAAGCTATTTTTGGCTGATACATTCTGATAATCATCATTCAAAAGAATAGCTGAAGTATTGGCGCTAACATTTACCCTACCCGGTTCCTCAATCTTGATATCATGAGCTTGCACAGACTCTGAATCTCTGTTCTCTGAATCCTTGTTCTCTGGCTCTTGGTATTGCCGGCCCGTCGTCCGATAGGCTAGATTGGCCACCCAGGCGGGATTTTGACTGAGACTTTTAAGATTATCATCAACGGTCGTGTAAAGGCTAGAGCGCATGACTTGAATAATAATGAGCGTCATGGCCGAGAAAATCAGGGTGAATACACCAAAATAGCGAATGAAATAAGAAAAATCATCCGCATATAAGGCTTTTTTGAGTTTATTCAGCATTCTTTAAAATGTAACCGACACTGCGAAGGGTTTGAAGATTATTCGCAAAAGCCGTTCCTTTCAATTTTTTCCGAATCTTAGATACATAGACTTCCACCACAGAAATCGTTGTATCGCTATCAAAGCCCCACAAACGATCGAAAATCTGAGTCTTAGGCAAAATGACATTTTGATTCTGAAGGAAGTAGACCAACAAATCAAACTCTTTACCCAGTAGCTCAACTTCCTTTCCATCTACCAAGGTCGAATTGGTCGAAAGATTGACCGTCACATCGCCATAGGAAAGGGTATTTTCATTAAACTTACCAGAGCGTTTGAGCAAGGCTTGAATCCGCATCTTCAGCTCTTCCAGATAAAATGGCTTGGTCAGGTAATCGTCAGCACCGAGTTCAAAACCATGACCCTTATCATCGATACTTTCCTTAGCAGTCATGATGAGGACAGGAGTGCTCACCCCTTTTTCACGCAATTCTTTGAGTACTTGGAAGCCGTCCTTTTCAGGAAGCATCAAGTCCAGTAGAATCAGGTCATACACGCCGCTTTCTGCTTCGTATAGGCCTTCTTCGCCATCAAAGACCTGCATAACATCTGCAAAATCATCTAAAAAATCAAATACTGAATTTGACAGACCGAGGTCATCCTCCACTAATAGAATCTTAATCATCCTGTTCCTCCCTTTCTAGAAAAAGCTTATGCTGTGTAGTTTAAATTGAGACATGGTAAACACTTCTCATTCTATCTTCACTTATCTTTTTCTATTATATCATGACTTGTCGAAAATGCTTTAAGAATTTGTTGTTTTCGAGTTATTTTCGCTATTCTTATCATCTTTTGTTGTGCCGTCAGCGTTTGATGGCTTCTTTTTTGATTGATTTCCTTCTTGCGGTCCCCCTGGCTGACCATTTCCTTGTGGTGGCTGACCTCCACCTCCAGGACCGCCTTGGCCATCTTGACCGTTTTGTCCCCCCATCTGTGGTGGCATACCATTTTCATTTCCCTGTCCCTGACCTTGAGGAGGTTGACCACCTTGACCTGGCATCCTGCCATCTTGCTTGTTTTGCTGAGGCATAGTGGCTTGCACTGAGCTCTGTTGCGAACTTTTCTGGGTCAAGGCACCAATTCCATAGCCACCAATTGCTCCGACAGCTAAGGAGGCACTAGCTACTGCTGTCATCCACCATTTGGTACTCTTTTTAACTACAATCATTTTTTCCATATCCATTAAAGTTTTCCTCTTTCTAAATTTTGTATTTCATGGATTTTAACACTATGAAGCAATATAAAGTTTGATTACACAAGTTCACATCTTTTCACGTGTTAGGGTTATTATAGGGAGTTTTGCTTAAACGGGACTGAATTTTTTCTTAAAGAAGACTGAAACTATGGGATTCTAAACAACAAAAAAAGACCAGATGTTATAATCTGATCTTTTCATTAGGCTAAACTGATGCCTTGATTGCATTTTCCACCGCTGCTTTTTCACGGGCAATCAAGTCAACACGCGCTGCGATTTCCTTAATTCCCATGCTGATATTACGGCTGATAGCCATATCGTCAAGCTGCGGCTCAAAGAAAGCCTTGTATTCTGCTAGTCTTTCTGCTGTCTTGAAGGCATTAGCTGGATAAATGACGAATTTGTCGAAGCTCATATCGCCACCCAAAGCCGCTTTAATCCAATCCCAATTCTCACGCGTCCAAGTCCAAGCAGTAGCTTGAGTAAATTGGTGATTTAAGAGAGGGAAATACCAGCTCATGGCCAAATCTTGTGGTTTTACAATATCTTTATTCTTTAAAGATTCCAAGATACGAGCAAGTGTTTCCGCATCCTTAGTATAAGCCAAAGCAGATGCCAATTGGCGTTTAAAGCTACCGTCGACTGTTGAAACATAATCATTCAAGTACTGGTCGGCCAATTCTTTGCTCTCAAAATGCTTGATTTGGTTAATGAGAATATGCAAGCGAATAGCTGCAGGCAATTTCTCCAAGTCTTCTTGATGAGCAGCAAAAATGCGGCTTGCTTCTTGACTTGATGTTTGGTCATCAGCTGCAATCAGACCTCCTACAACGATCTGGCGAACCAACTCATCCTCATCACTTTCCCCTTCTTTTGCTTCAAAGCCTAGACGATCAAAGTTGAATTTGATAAGTTTAACAACCAATTCGTTATATGCTTTCTCGCACTCGCTTCCTTCGTCCACAAAGAGCTTGAGGCCATTCAAAACGGCTTTGACTCCTGAGACAACCAAATAAGATGTTTCTTCTGTTAATTTCTCAATAACTGGAACCAAATCAGCAAATGAAATGCTGCCTGCTTCAGCCAAGAGACGGCGCTCTTGCACTACTTGAAGCTTGCTGGTGCTATCCAAGTCTGTAATGGTATCTAAAATCTGCTCAAGCAAGACACCTTGATAGTCCGTGATATAGTGAGCTGTATTTTCAGTATTAAAGCGCAGGGCACCTTGGTTTTGAGCAGCCAAGGCAGAATAATTTGGAATTTCCAACGTTTCTGTTTCCAGCGTATCTGGCAAACCTTTCCAGTTGCTATTCAAAGGCAAGACCCAAGTGCGTTTCTTATCTTCGTGCTCTCCGATAAAGAATTGTTTTTGAGAGAGTTTCAAGGTATCGTTTTCTACTGTAGCTGTCAAAACAGGGTAGCCTGGCTGTTCCAACCAAGAGTCCATAAAGGCTGCTACATCACGACCAGAAGCAGCTCCCAAGGCATTCCAGAGATCACGACCGATAGTATTTCCATACTGATGTTTAGCAAAGTAAGCGTTCAATCCTTTGGCAAAGGCCTCATCACCCAACCAACGACGAAGCATGTGCATAAGGCGGCTTCCCTTAGCATAAACGATAGCCGGATCAAACAAGGTATTGATTTCGTCAGGGTGCTTCACTTCTACATGAACAGACTGGACTCCGTCTGTCGCATCCCGCTTAAGCGCCAAAGGCACACCTGTTGTTTGGAAATTCTCAAAGATATTCCAGCTTGGTTCAATCGCATTGACACAGACATACTCCATCATGTTGGCAAAGCTTTCATTGAGCCAAAGGTCATCCCACCACTTCATAGTGACCAAATTTCCAAACCATTGGTGAGCCAACTCATGAGCAACGACAAGTGCTACATCTTGACGGCTGGATACCGTAGAATTTTCATCTACTAAGAGATAAATCTCACGGTATGTGACCAGACCCCAGTTTTCCATAGCACCAGATGAAAAGTCTGGCAGAGCTACATGCAGTGACTGAGGAATCGGATATTTGACACCGTAATAATCTTCGTAAAATTCAATCGAGCGAACCGCAATGTCCAAAGCAAATTCTAAGTTGCTGGCTGGGTGAGCCTTGGTTGCATAAACACCGACCAAAGTTCCGTTTTTAGTTTTAGCAGTAATGCCTTGCATATCCCCAGCAGCAAAGGCCAATAGATAGGAAGACATGCGAGGTGTTCTTTCAAACTTCCAAATGCCAGTCGCTTTCCGGTTTTCAACGTCGATTTCAGGCATGTTAGACAAGGCAAGTTCACCTTCTGCTTGGTCAAATTTCAAAGCCAAATCAAAAGTCGCTTTAGCTTCTGGCTCATCCACGCTAGGAAAGGCTTCACGGGCAAAATGGCTCTCAAATTGCGTGGAAATGATCTCTTTTTTCACTCCATCTACTGTATAGTAAGATGGGTAAATCCCCGTCATATTATCTGTAATCTTACCTGTATAGGTCAAGGTTATTTCCACAGGACCTGCTGATGCCAATTCAACATAAAGAGCTTCATTGTCATTATCAAGAGTGAAGGGACGAGCTTGTCCATCTACTTCTACGGCCTCAATCGTCAAATCCTTTTGGTGCAAGGAAATTTTCTCAGATTTGGCTTCACCGGTAATGGTAACTTTTCCTGAGAAAGTCTTATCCGCACGATTTAAATCCAAAAAGAGATCATAGTGCTCTGGAACAAAAGTATCAATAAAATGTGCAACTGCTTGCATGTTTTTCTCCTCATCTAATTGAAGGGGCTGGTATTAAACCAACCTCTATCAAGATTCATCTCTTACTATTCTACCATATTTAGTGACTTTATACTCATTCCAACTGACCCAAAATTGATTTTTGACTTCAAATAAAAAGTAATCATTTTAAAGCCATCCTGTCATTAGCTTTTCTCTTCCTCAAAACAAAAAAAGACAAGATTAGCCTGTCTGATGGATTCGTCCGAAGGAAAAGTGAAGTTCATGTTTGCTTTGTTTCTTTCTTCAGTTCGTTCAATTTTTTATTGTATAAGCGATTTTCTTCTTGACAGGCTTCGTTCAGTCGATCTTCGTAACGCCTTATTTTCCGCTCGAAATCTTCTCGATTTTCCTCAATTTGGTGTAATATATAAGATGAATCAGCAGGCGAACTGTGACGACAAAATGATAGAACCCAATTACTCATTTCTTCCGAAAAATTTCTAGCTTCCCGTTTCATCTCGTGATAATCCCATTCCAATTCACTGGCTTTTCTACGAAATGCTAGATGTTCATCATCTAATTGTGCTATCTGCTTTTTTGTATCCATAATCCCTCCTACAGAATTGGACTTATCAAATTAGGCGTTGAGACTTCATTTAAGACATTCTTGATAGATTCGGCTGCTAATCCTGAAAAAGCACCTTCCAAATCGGCAGGAACCTGAACTGATGAGAATGATTTCATTGTCTCAGCCTGATTGGTGAGCCATTCTTGCAATAGGCGACTTTCTTCAAGGAGAGTGGCTCTTTTAGCTGAGATTAAGCCTCGAATAGCCAGACGTTCCTGTATCCTCAGATACTCTTTTTTGATGCGTTCTGCTTCCGCTCGATCCTCTATCATTGGTTCAATCATACGCTTCCTCCTATAATTCCCCAAAAATCTGGCTACCTTTTTGGTCGATTTCTACAATTCTATCAGCTGCCTTATTTAATTTACCTGCTATACTTGTCATTTCCTTCTGATATGAGTTGGCCGAAGAAAGAGTTGCTGCTTCTATTCCAGTATTCCAAGCTAGCTCAAAACTCAACTCAGACAGTAAACCCTCTATCTCTCCACCAGAAAGGTTATGAGCTAGCGTATACGCTGCTGATCGTAGTTCTGTTATATGCTGAGAGACACTTTCCTTGGCATTTGCAAGTTTATCTTTGATCGCCTGCTCATATTCCTCAGCTTGTAGCTGAGCAGTTTGCGCGCTTGTACGAACTAATTCTTCTCTCAAACTAATCGTTTGACTGCCTGAACTAGTCTTCAAGGAAGCGTGCAGTTCACCAATGCGTTGTCTATTTAAAGTGAGTAATTCTTGCTTAGAAGGCTCAGGAGCAAAAGAACCATATTTTTCTAAATATTCTTTAACATAAGATTCTGGATCTGTACTATCAAACCATGTCTCTAGCTTAGACAAGTCAAATTTTTCAGCAGCTTTAGCTTTTCTCTTAGCAATCTCCCTCACTTGCTTTTCAGTCATGCCGGAACAGAAAAGACTATTTTTTACATACCATTTAATATCTAGACTATTACCTTTAATCTTGGGTAAGCCAGCATTATGATGTTTTCCCTCTACAGTAAATACTTTTCCATACGGAATGATCCCTCCATGACCATCCCAACTTGTTAAATCTTTCCCTTGATCACTGTATGAATGTAAGTGTTTATTAAGATATGCTAATTCTTCATCACTAATCCCTCTATAATCGGCTGTATTTTTTGTCAACGAATTCCACGCACCCCAGTCCATGAAATTTGTAATCTTCTGGACTTTCATTTCCGCAGCTACTTTAGCAACAGCTGGTCCCGCTTGACTAAATCCCGACATATTACTGATATCAACTTCTTGTCCCTTGCCAGCCATTTTTTTAGCCTTAGATAATGATTGGTTATAAAACTCCCGAACGTCCTTTGTCTGTTCTGTTAATTGATTTCTTGCCATTACTGCATTAAATCCAGATTCTATAACATGATTATTAATATCTCCGTTAGGTGACTGAGTTCCGGCAACAACAATAGTAGTTTGACTATAATCTGGCTTACCTTC
This sequence comes from Streptococcus cristatus, assembly GCA_905372795.1. Taxonomy (GTDB): domain Bacteria; phylum Bacillota; class Bacilli; order Lactobacillales; family Streptococcaceae; genus Streptococcus; species Streptococcus cristatus_J. The sequence continues at coordinate 23,056 of CAJPQE010000006.1, forward strand.
CTTATCAAGAGGCGCAACAGCAATAGCTTGGGTGGTTTCGTTGACTTCGTTGATTAATTGATATTTCTTTCCGCTTCTTTCAAGACCAAATTGTTCATTAACATTTTTTTCTTTTATTATTTTTAACACATCAACTTGTAATTCCTGTACCTGTTCATCATTTAATGCCATTCCCAATGATATCCTTTCTTGATTTCTGTATTATAAATAACCTCTGCACTTGGACTGCCTTCCTCACTTTTAACCACGTCCTTCAGCTGTCCATCTTTAACAAGCGCTTCAATGTTTTCATCCATCTTGGGTTTAGATGATAGTTTGACTTCCTCAGGGAGTTTTTTATTGCCTGCAATATCAATAAAATCATCTCCTACTCTTAGCTCAATTATTTCTTCATCAAATCCATTAAAATCCAATCTGACATCACCATAATCTCCATAACTAGCATAACCGAAATTTTGAACTGTTCGACCTAAATAGACTTTATTACCATGAGTATCATAAATGACAGGAACAACATTGGCATGAAACATATACTGCCCATCTCCACCTTGAACAAAAATTGGTGAAAACTCTATTTTACTAACTCCTGAATAGTGCTCTTTGATGTAAGTCGCTAGTTGTTCTTCCAACAAACGAAATCCGCGTTTGTAAAGTTTTACTCCTTTATCGTCTAAAACATCACTAACATTATACGGCGAGTTTTGATGTTCAATCCATTTTGTCATACAGTATCCCCCTCCTAAAACTAAGGTAATTAATACAGCTATAATTGCAAGTTGTTTTTTCTTCATTAACTGTCACCTCTATATCTAAATGAAAACGAATCCATTTTTTCTGTTTATAGTATATCACAATATTGTATTTTTTGCCGAGTACTTCTGCCATATTATCCATAAACAGAAACCTCCCCATTTAATCAAAGATTATCCCCATTCTGAATAACTCCCTCTTTTAATTTATAAGTTGTAGTCTAATTTCGGCATTCGGACTTCCTACATCTGATTCCTTAACATCTTTTAGCCTTACTAAGTGTTATTAATATAAACAATGCCATTCTATCAACGCCATTCCCACTCATTTCCTTTCTTAATTTCTGTATTATAGGCAACTTCTGCTTTTAGACTGCCTTTTTCACTTTTAACCACATCTTTTAGGTGACCAGCATTGACAAGCGCTTCAATATTTTCATCTATTGAGGGGTTGATTGTTAATTTAGCTTTTGGAGGCAAGCTTTTGTAATTCGTTATGTCAAGAAATTTACCATCTACATCAATTTCAATCACTTCCTCATCAAATCCATTAAAATCTAACCGTAGATCTCCTAAAAGACCGTAGCTTGCATATCCATGCTTACCAACTTTCCGCCCTAAATAAGCCTTATTCCCATGATTGTCATAAATTACGGGAACGATATTAGCATCGAACATAGTCTGCCCATCCCCACCTTGAACAAAAATTGGCGAAAACTCTATTTTACTGACTCCTGAATAGTGCTCCTTGATATAAGTTGACAACTGTTCTTCCAACAAACGAAATCCTCGTTTGTAAAGTTTTGCTCCTTTATCGTCTAAAACGTCACTGACATTATACGGCGAGTTTTGATATTCAATCCATTTTGTCATACAGTAGCCCCCTCCTGAAACTAAGATAATTAATACAGCTATAATTGCAAGTTGTTTTTTCTTCATTACCTGTCACCCCTATATCTACATGAAAACGGTTCAATTTTTTCTATTTTGTTTATAGTATATTACAATATTTATATTTTTGACGATTTTTTCTGTCATATTATCTATAAGAATAACTTTCCCTGTTTAATCAAGGATCATTCCCATTCTGAGTAGTTCCCTCTTCTGATTTCAATGTTATACTCTATCTTTGCCTTTGGACTACCACTTTCACTCTTCTTTACACCTTTCAACTGACCGTTCTGGATAAGCACCTCAATATTCTTATCCAATTTAGGTAGGGAAGACAATTTAGCAAATTCAGGCAAATGTTTATGATTAGACACTTCTACTGTTGTATTTTCATCAACCCTCAGGTCAATGGCTTCTTCACCAGTCGCTCCATCAAATCCTAGAAGCAAATCCCACGAATCACCATAGGCAGCATAGGTAGTGTCTCCTATTTTTTTCCCTAAATAAGTTTTATTTCCATTTGAATCAGTTATAGCTGCGATTATACTAGCACCAAACATGCTCTGCCCATCTCCACCTTGCACAAAAATTGGTGAAAACTCAATTTTACTAACTCCTGAATAGTGTTCTTTGATATAAGTTGCTAGTTGTTCTTCCAACAAACGAAATCCGCGTTTGTAAAGTTTTACTCCTTTATCGTCTAAAACATCACTAACATTATACGGCGAGTTTTGATATTCAATCCATTTTGTCATACAGTATCCCCCTCCTGAAACTAGAACGAACAAAATTGCCAGAACGACAATAATCTTTTTTCTCATAATTATACCTCCATTACAGTATTCTATAAAACAAGGTTTTCAGCTATCACTTTCCTACATTGTAGCATAATTTTTAGCGTTATCCTCCTTTTCTTTTTCAATCACTTCAACCAAAAGGAAAGTACTTGGGTCATATCGATAAATTATCTTTTTGTTTTAGACCTTTTAATCCATTGAAATCCAATTTGTCTGTTATCTACATGAAGTCCAAGTATCTATCTTTTAAATTCGTCTCATATCACCTTTTCTCCTCCTCAAAACAAAAAAGACAAGCTTAGCCTGTCTCTTTAACATATATTATAATTCAATAATTTTACCCGTTTCAAAGTAAACGACCCATTCGCAGATGTTTTTGGCATAATCGCCGATACGTTCCAAGAAAGAAATAACCTGGAAATAATCACGGCCTGTAACGATGGCTTCAGGATTTTTCTTGATTTCTTCCGTAGCCAGATCACGAATGCTATCAAAATAATGGTTGATTTTTTCATCCATGGCTGCTACTTCATAGGCTTGATCTACAGAACCATTCAGGTAGAGATCAAGGGCAGCTTCAACGAAATTTTTCACATCGCGGCCCATCTTTTTAATTTCGTCCTCGACAGCTGGAATACGCTGCTCCCCCTTCATACGAATAGCCGCTTTTGCAATGGATACCGCATGGTCTCCCATACGCTCTAAGTCTGAAACAGCCTTGAGAACGGTCAAGACAGTACGAAGATCTTGAGAAACGGGTTGTTGGAGGGCAATCATTTCAAATGATTTCTTTTCCAATTTCACTTCATATTCATTTACTTCTGCATCATCTTCGATGACTTCCTTTGCCAAGTCACGGTCATGTGTGACAAAAGCACGCACCGTGCGGTTGATTTGTGAGAGCACTTCTTGTCCCATTGCGTAGAACTGATTGTGCAATTTCTCCAAATCTTCTTCAAATTGAGATCGTAACATCATTCAACTCCTTATCCAAATTTTCCTGTAATATAATCTTCTGTTTCCTTATTTTGTGGGTTGAGGAACATCTCCTTAGTATCATTAAACTCCATCAAATCACCACCCAAGAAGAAGCCTGTTTTATCCGAAAGCCGAGAAGCCTGTTGCATGGAGCGCGTCACCAAGAGCATGGTATAGGTGTCCTTAAGTCCATAGAGAGTTTCCTCAATTTTACCCGCAGAGATTGGATCTAGCGCTGACGTTGGCTCATCCAAGAGGATGATTTTCGGACTAGTAGCCAAAACGCGTGCTACACAAATCCGCTGTTGCTGACCACCCGAGAGTCCGATAGCCGAATCATGTAAACGGTCTTTCACTTCGTCCCAGATAGAAGCCCCAATCAAGGAACGCTCCACCGCTTCATCTAAAACTTGTTTATCCTTGACGCCGTTAATGCGCAGTCCGTAGACAACATTTTCATAAATGGTCATAGGGAAAGGATTAGGCTGCTGGAAAACCATGCCAATCTCTTTGCGCAACTCCACCGTATCTGTCCGAGGGCTGTAGATATTGTGGCCGTTATAGATGACCGTGCCAGTCGTTGTTACTTCTGGATTCAAATCTCCCATACGGTTGATAGCCTTGAGCAAGGTAGATTTCCCTGAACCTGACGGTCCAATCAAGGCAGTGATTTCATTAGGCATAAAGTCCAAGGAGACACTATTGAGTGCTTTCTTTTTATTATAATAAACCGACAAGTCCTTGACTTGCAAAATAGGTTCTGTCATAAATTCATTCCTTTAGTTTCTTCACCTCTAACCAAAATGACCAGAAACATAGTCATTGGTCGACTGCAGTTTGGCATTTTGGAAGATATTAGCAGTCTTGTCGTACTCAATCAAATCTCCCAGATAAAAGAAGCCGGTGTAGTCACTGGCCCGGGCAGCCTGCTGCATATTGTGAGTCACGATGATGATCGTATAGTCCTTCTTGAGCTCAAACATGGTTTCTTCTAGCTGCATGGTCGCAATCGGATCCAGCGCAGAAGCCGGCTCGTCCATAAGCAAGATATCTGGCTTGACCGAAATAGCTCGGGCAATACAGAGGCGTTGCTGCTGGCCGCCTGACAAGGTCAAGGCTGATTTATGAAGATCATCCTTAACTTGGTCCCAAAGCGCGGCTTGCTTGAGCGAAGTTTCAACAATCTCATCCAAAATCTTTTTATCTTTTACACCAGCACGTTCATGGGCAAAGGTAATGTTGCGATAAATAGACTTGGCAAATGGATTGGGCCGTTGAAAGACCATGCCGATGTGCTTACGCATTTCGTAAACGTTGATATCAGGACGATTGACGTCTATTCCTTGGTAAAGAATTTGCCCTGTTACCTTAGCAATATCAATCGTATCATTCATACGGTTGAGACTGCGGAGATAGGTTGATTTCCCTGAACCAGACGGACCAATCAGAGCTGTGATTTTATTCTTTTCAAACTGCATATCAATGCCCTTGATGGATTCCTTTTTACCGTAGTAAACATGTAAATCCTTGGTCGAAAGGGCTACCTTTTCTTCAGGAAAAGTAATGATATGTTTTTCATTCCAATTATATTCTGTCATTGCTTCTCCTTTATGCAGAGGTTAGTTTCTTGTGCAAGTAAGAACCGAGTTTGCGGGCTCCAAAGTTGAAAATCAAGATGAAAATCAGAAGCACCGCTGCTGATCCTGCTGACACCACAGTACTATCAGGAATGGTTCCCTCACTATTGACCTTCCAGATATGGACGGCCAGCGTCTCCGCTTGACGGAAAATCGAAATCGGGCTAGTAATGCTGAAAATGTTCCAGTTAGACCAATCCAGGGCTGGAGCAGATTGCCCAGCAGTGTAGATCAAGGCAGCTGCTTCACCGAAAATCCGACCAGAAGCAAGGACAATCCCTGTCACAATCCCTGGCAGAGCCTCTGGAATGACCACATGAAGCACTGTTTCCCAGCGGGAAATTCCGAGAGCTAGTCCTGCTTCACGCTGTGTATGATGAACGTGACGTAAGCTATCCTCGACGTTCCGCGTCATCTGTGGCAGATTGAAGACAGTCAGGGCCAAGGCACCAGAAATGATTGAGAAACCATACTCAAACTGGACAACAAAGATCAAATAACCAAAGAGCCCAACTACTACCGAAGGCAGTGAAGACAGAATTTCAATACAGGTACGAACAAAGTTGG
>CAJPQE010000007.1:0-28287 GCA_905372795.1 Streptococcus cristatus
GGGACGACGAAATCGAATTCTAACGAATTACCGATTTCTGTCCCACTCTCTTTTTGAATGAACTTTTAGTCTTCGCAATCAAAAATGCCTTTAATCAGTGGAGAAATTTGAATAGACTGTTGCTTTCTTTTTGCAAAAGGTCTTTATATAATGAAGTGTAAAGATAAATCGAGAGGTAAATAAAATATGATTCAATTTCCAAAAGGCTTCGTCTGGGGATCTTCTACATCAGGTCCGCAAACGGAGGGGCGGATTTCAGGAGATGGAAAGGGAGACAACCTTTGGGACTACTGGTTTAGCCAAGAACCCCATCGTTTCTATAACGAAATTGGTCCTGACAAGGCATCTACTTTTTATGAAAATTGGGAGCAAGATATCGATCTTTTAGTCGAAACAGGCCACACGGCCTTTCGGACCTCTATCCAATGGTCACGGATTTTTCCAGATGGTCGTGGTCCGGTTAATCAGGTTGGTGTTGACTTCTACCGCAAGGTCTTTGAAAGAATCAAGGCCAAGGGCATTCGCTTGATTGTCAATCTTTATCATTTTGACCTGCCCTTTGCCTTGCAGGAAGCACAAGAAGGCTGGGAGAGCTTAGATACAGTCCATGCTTATGTAGATTATGCCCGTTTCTGCTTTGAAAGCTACGGTGACTTGGTGGATCAGTGGGTGACTTTTAACGAGCCTATCGTACCAGTTGAGTTTGGCTATTTCTACGATGGACATTATCCTAATAAAGTGGACGCTCGGGCTGCGGTTAAGGTGGCTTATCATACCCAACTAGCTAGTTCTTTAGCAGTGAAAGCCTGTCATGAGGTTGGAGCAGACTACAAAATCGGCATTATCCTAAATCTGACACCTGCTTATCCACGCAGTCAGCATCCGGCGGACTTGAAAGCGGCTCGCATTGCCGAGCTTTTCCAAGCCAAGTCTTTCTTGGATCCATCTGTTTTGGGGCATTATCCAGCAGAGCTGGTCGATCTTTTGCGTGAGCATGATCTTTTACCAGCTACGACTGAGGAGCAGTTGCAAGCGATTCGGGAAAACACGGTCGACTTTTTGGGTGTCAATTACTATCAGCCTTTGCGGGTTGCGGCGCCCAAGTATTTGAAGCATCCAGAGTCACCGCTTCTGCCAGATCATTTCTATGAGCCTTATGTTATGCTTGGCCGCAAGATTAATCCTCACCGTGGCTGGGAAATCTATGAACAAGGAATCTACGATATTGCGCAGAACATCAAGGAAAACTATGGCAATATTGAGTGGATGCTGACGGAAAATGGCATGGGAGTCGAAGGTGAAGAGAAATTCCGTGAAAATGGCATGATTCAAGACGATTATCGGATTGACTTTGTTAAAGGCCATCTGCGCCAGCTCCATCGTGCCATCCAGGACGGGGCCAACTGTACAGGTTACCTCATGTGGACCTTTATCGATTGTTGGTCTTGGCTCAATAGCTATAAGAATCGTTATGGCTTGATTGAGCTCAATCTAGAAACCCAAGAACGGACTATCAAAAAATCAGGGTACTGGTTCAAAGAGTTGAGTCAAAACAATGGCTTTGAGTAAGTCTGTTCATCCATTCAGCCTATATAAGATAGGGCAGTTCTCTAACTAACTTTCTAATTTATTTTTGGAAATCGGTATAGGGAATCCCGCTCGAATAGTAGAATCTAGTCTCAGACTAGGTTCTATTATTTTTTATCTTGTGAATAGATCTAGTTTCTAAAAGATGTCTTCTAAAATGAAACCGGGAGGATGCCTTTCTCCGCATTTTGAATCAGGAAGGAAGAAGTGACCAGAGACTTGCTGTGTCAAATACCTATTCTGAGTTTTCTAGCTTGCTCTATGAGTTTCCTTTGTTTTGAAAAAAACGTGAAAAAATGCTATAATGACTAAGATGTGCAAACTCCGTTTGCAAAACTGTAATTCGACTTGGCTTGCCAAGGACCGTTAGTAATAAAATCAAGGAATCTTTGATAAAGGAGATTCTAAAATCGATAGGAGTAAAAATGAGTAAAAGCACGATTAAGCTGATTACTTTAGGTGGCGTTCGTGAGAATGGGAAAAATCTCTACGTCGCCGAAGTGGATGATTCCATTTTTGTATTGGATGCTGGGCTCAAGTACCCAGAAAATGAGCAGTTGGGAGTAGATGTAGTCATTCCCAACATGGATTATTTGTTTGAAAATAAAGACCGGATTGCAGGTGTCTTTCTGACCCACGGTCATGCGGATGCCATCGGTGCGCTGCCCTATCTTTTGACAGAAGCCAGGGTACCGGTTTTCGGTTCGGAGTTGACAATTGAGCTAGCCAAGCTCTTTGTTAAAAGCAATGACGCTGTGAAGAAATTCAATGATTTTCATGTTATCGATGAAAATACCGAGATTGAATTTGGCGAAACGGTTGTCTCTTTCTTCCGGACGACTCACTCGATTCCAGAGAGTCTGGGAATCGTTGTTAAGACGCGTGAAGGCAATATTGTTTATACGGGAGATTTCAAGTTTGACCAATCTGCCAGCGAATCTTATGCGACAGATTTCGGCCGTTTGGCTGAGATCGGCCGTGAGGGCGTTTTAGCTTTGCTGAGTGATTCAGCCAACGCTGATAGCACTGTGCAAGTGGCTAGTGAGAGCGAGGTTGGCCGTGAGATTACAGACACGATTTCGGATTGGGATGGGCGTGTCATCGTGGCAGCGGTTGCCAGCAACTTGTCTCGGATCCAACAGGTTTTTGAAGCTGCGGCAGAAACAGGTCGTCGCGTTGTTTTGACAGGCTTTGATATTGAAAATATCGTCCGTACGGCTATCCGCCTCAAGAAATTATCCTTGGCGGATGAGCGCCTGTTGATCAAGCCTAAGGAAATGTCTAAGTTTGAGGACCACGAGCTGATTATCTTGGAGACGGGTCGGATGGGCGAGCCTATTAATGGTCTGCGCAAGATGTCCATTGGTCGTCACCGTTATGTAGAAATCAAAGACGGAGACTTGGTTTACATCGTTACAACGCCATCTATTGCCAAGGAAGCAGTCGTAGCGCGTGTGGAAAATATGATTTACCAAGCTGGTGGCGTGGTTAAACTGATTACTCAAAACTTGCGTGTATCTGGCCATGCCAATGCGCGTGACTTGCAGCTCATGCTCAATTTATTGCAACCCAAGTATCTCTTCCCGATTCAGGGAGAATACCGTGGTCTGGACGCCCATGCTAAGGCAGCCATGGAAGTTGGGATTTTACCAGAAAATATCTTGATACCGAAACGTGGTAGCGTCATGTCCTACGAAAATGGCGACTTTGTGCCAGCTGGAGCAGTGTCGGCTGGTGATGTCATGATTGATGGAAATGCCATCGGTGATGTGGGCAATATCGTCCTGCGTGACCGTAAGGTTCTGTCAGAAGATGGCATCTTTATCGTAGCACTTACAGTCAATCGCAAGGAGAAGAAAATCATTTCCAAAGCCAAGGTTCATACTCGCGGATTTGTCTATGTCAAGAAGAGCCGTGACATCCTGCGGGAGAGCACTGACCTGATCAATAAGACAGTGGAAGACTATCTGGCTCAGGATAACTTTGACTGGGGCGAGCTCAAGGGAACAGTCCGTGATAGTTTGGCTAAGTTCCTCTTCGAGCAAACCAAACGCCGGCCGGCTATTCTTCCGGTTGTCATGGAAGTTCGCTAGAGTCATTCGAGGGAGCAACTTTCCCAGTATTTTGCAGAGAGAAAGTCGAATATCGGCTTTTTCTTATCTTTTGGCGGTCGCAGAACAGGCTTTGCTTTCGGAGTGTGGCTGGCTGTGCTGCCTGGTCAAGAACAGTAGTTTTTACAAGAGGAGAAAAAAGATGGCAGTGATGCTGATAGAATATTATTCAGAAGCCTTGGAGATGGAGTGGGGAGTCAATGTCCTTTATCCAGATGCGTCGCGCGTGGACAAGCCAGATGATAAGGATATTCCTGTTTTGTATCTGCTTCATGGTATGAACGGTAATCACAATAGCTGGCTCAAGCGCTCAAATATCGAACGTCTGGTTCGCTCGACTAACTTGATTGTTGTCATGCCGAATACCAGCAATGGCTGGTACACCGATACTCAATACGGATTTAACTATTACGAGGCTATCGCTGAAGAGCTGCCACGGGTACTCAAGCGCTTTTTCCCCAATATGTCTGACAAGCGGGAGAAGAATTTTATCGCTGGTCTTTCCATGGGCGGATACGGAGCCTTTAAGCTGGCTCTTAAGTCTAACCGCTTTTCATACGCGGCTAGTCTTTCAGGGGCTTTGAGCTTTCTTGATAGTCATCCAGATGATGTTGAAATAGCAACACCAGCCTACTGGCGAGGGATTTTTGGAGACTATAAAGACTGGACCAGCAGCCCTCATTCGCTGGAGAGCATAGCCAAGCAATCTGATAAAAAGACTAAGCTTTGGGCATGGTGCGGTGAAGAGGATTTTCTCTACGAGGCCAATCAGGTGGCTGTAAAAAATCTGCAAGACTTGGGCTTGGATATTACTTACAGCCACAGTCCTGGTAAGCATGAATGGTATTACTGGGAAAAGCAATTGGAGAAGGTTTTAGCTTGGCTGCCGATTGACTTTGTCCTCGAAGAAAGACTGTCTTAAAAAATCATACGATTCAGCGGATTCTGGGTCGAGAATGTGATATAATAATAACGTTTGAATACGAAAGCAGGAGCGAGATATCCCTGCTATTCCCAAATAGGAGATCGAAAATTGACAAAAGATATTCGAGTGCGTTATGCACCAAGTCCAACAGGACTTTTACACATCGGAAATGCGCGTACGGCGCTCTTTAACTACCTTTATGCTCGTCATCATGGCGGAACTTTTATCATCCGTATCGAAGACACTGACCGTAAGCGCCATGTTGAGGATGGTGAGCGTTCACAGCTTGAAAACCTTCGTTGGTTAGGAATGGACTGGGATGAAAGTCCAGAAACTCATGAAAACTACCGCCAATCAGAGCGTTTGGAATTGTATCAGAAATACATCGACCAACTACTAGCTGAAGGCAAGGCCTACAAATCTTACGTTACAGAAGAAGAGTTGGCAGCTGAGCGCGAACGCCAAGAAGCAGCTGGCGAAACACCTCGCTACATCAACGAATACCTTGGCATGAGCGAAGATGAAAAAGCGGCTTACATCGCAGAACGCGAAGCAGCAGGTATCATTCCAACGGTTCGTCTGGCTGTCAATGAATATGGTATCTACAAGTGGACGGACATGGTCAAAGGCGATATTGAGTTTGAAGGTGGCAATATCGGCGGTGACTGGGTGATTCAAAAGAAAGACGGATACCCGACTTACAACTTTGCCGTTGTTATTGATGATCACGATATGCAAATCTCTCACGTTATCCGTGGAGACGACCACATTGCCAACACTCCAAAACAGCTTATGGTTTATGAAGCGCTTGGTTGGGAAGCACCAGAGTTTGGTCACATGACCCTGATTATCAACTCTGAGACTGGTAAAAAGTTGTCAAAACGCGACACTAACACCCTTCAGTTTATCGAGGATTACCGCAAGAAAGGCTACCTGCCAGAAGCAGTCTTTAACTTTATCGCTCTTCTTGGTTGGAATCCTGGTGGCGAGCATGAAATCTTCTCTCGTCAAGAACTCATCAAACTCTTCGATGAGAACCGCCTCAGCAAGTCTCCAGCTGCCTTTGACCAGAAAAAGATGGACTGGATGAGCAATGAGTACATCAAGAATGCGGATTTTGAGACAATCTTTGAAATGGCAAAACCATTCTTGGAAGAAGCAGGACGCTTGACCGACAAGGCTGAAAAAATGGTAGAACTCTACAAACCACAAATGAAATCAGTGGATGAAATCGTTCCATTGACAGACCTTTTCTTCTCAGATTTCCCAGAGTTGACGGAAGCTGAGAAAGAAGTGATGGCTGGTGAAACTGTTCCTGTGGTGTTAGAAGCTTTCAAAGCAAAACTGGAAGCAATGACAGATGAAGAATTTGTGACAGAAAACATCTTCCCACAAATCAAAGCAGTCCAAAAAGAAACAGGTATCAAGGGTAAAAACCTCTTTATGCCAATCCGTATCGCTGTTTCTGGCGAAATGCACGGTCCAGAATTGCCAGATACCATCTATCTATTAGGCCGCGAAAAATCCATCCAGCATATCGACAATATGTTGAAAAAAATTCAATAAGATAAACCAGCTTTCGAGCTGGTTTTTGCTTTCTAAAAAGCTATATTTATGTTACAATAATGTTACAATAACAGGAAAATATTGCGAGGTGCTAAAGATGAAAAAATGGATGATTCTCTTGGCTGGAACTCTGCTGGCATCGTCTGTGTTAGTGGCCTGCGGTCAAAAGAAAGAAAAACCGACATCGCCTTCTAGCATTTCTAAGGTCAGCTCGACCAGCTCGGCTCCTTCCAAAAAGTCTGAGACGCGCAAAAGTTCGACAGAGCTTTCTACCGAAACAAGTAGTTCGGACACTTCTATTTCTAGCGGTCAGGAAAACAGTCAAGAACCTTCGGAGCCAGAAAGTCAGGAGTCTTCTGTTAAGTCAGAAAGCAAGGGAAATAAAGAACCTGCTGCTACCTCTAGTTTAGATATGCAGGCCATTGCTTCTGGGGACTTTTCTAGCATGGCTGGTACTTGGAAAGATGCCAATGGCGTCACTTATACCTTTGATGCCAAGGGACTTGTATCAGATGTTGCCAAGTTGGAGCTGGTTTACGCTGGTCTGGATGAAAATGGAATGTATCGTACAAATATTCGTTGGCATAATCTTACAGGTGCTGCCTTGTCTATTATTCCAGCAGGGAAAAAGCTGCCAGCAGGAGAGACTGTTAGCGGGCAGGATCCGACTGATAGCAGTCAAGACCGCTTCATCATTGCCCAAGGCATCTCAGAGCACCCAGACGTTTTTTACCGTGTAAAATGAGAGTGGGACAGAAATCGGTAATTCGTTAGAATTCGATTTCGTCGTCCCACCTCCGCACAGTTGAGTAGGGCTATAAAAGCTGATGTAATCAGCGTAATAGAGTCCACTCAACCACTGCGTCTTGCTCGACAATCCAAATACAATTGAGAGGCTAGGACTTTTGTCCCAGACTCTTTTTTGGAGCTGAGCGGCCGGTTTCTTCTCTCCAAACTACTTCTTTCATTCGGTAAAACTATTCAAAAAGAGGGCTCGTCTTGCACCTAGCCCTTATTGGCTTTTTGGGAAAATATGGTATAATAGAGTTAATTTTGGTGGATGGAGTTGAGTTTTGAGAAAAAACTATCGCGTCAAGAGCGAAAAAGATTTCAAGGCGATTTTTAAAGCTGGGCAGAATTTTGCCAATCGAAAGTTTGTCGTTTATAAATTAGAAAAAGAACAGCGCCATTTTCGAGTGGGGATTTCAGTCAGTAAAAAGCTGGGCAATGCAGTTGTCCGCAATAGTATCAAAAGAAAGATTCGTCATGTCTTGATTCAGCATCGGGCGGATTTGACCAAGGATGATTTCGTTGTTATTGCTCGCAAGGGAGTTGAAACTCTAGACTACCATCAAGTGGAACAAAATTTATTGCATGTCTTAAAAGTTGCAAAAATTTATCAGGAAGGATTTGTTTGTGAAAAAGAAGAGTAAGATAGGATTTCTTTTAGCGGCTTCGCTACTTATTTTGACGGCTTGTGGCACCAGCGAAGTGACTGCTAATTCAAGTGATTTTTGGGAGAAATTAGTTTATTTCTTTGCGGAGATGATTCAATTCTTGTCCTTTAATGGAAGTACAGGAATCGGGATTATTCTTTTTACCTTGATTATTCGGACAGTCTTGTTGCCAGTCTTCCAGTTTCAGACGACCTCATCTAGAAAGATGCAGGAAGTTCAACCTCATATCAAGAAACTTCAGGAAAAATATCCGGGCAAAGATATGGATAGCAGAGCAGCTTTAGCAGAGGAAACCAGCAAGCTTTATAAAGAAATGGGAGTCAATCCCTATGCTGCTTTTCTTCCGCTCTTTATCCAAATGCCAGTGCTTGTGGCACTTTTCCAAGCTCTGACACGAGTTGAATTTCTAAAAACAGGTCACTTCCTCTGGCTTAATCTAGGAACAACAGATCCGACCTTTATCCTACCTATTCTCGCTGCTCTCTTTACTTTCTTTAGCACTTGGCTATCCAATAAAGCCTTGCCAGAGAAAAATGGTGGGACGGCAGTGATGACCTACCTGATGCCGGTATTGATTTTCTTCTTTGCGGTGTATGCAGCCAGCGGGGTCGCTCTTTACTGGACAGTTTCTAACGCCTATCAAGTCGGTCAGACCCTGCTTTTGAGCAATCCTTTTAAGATTATTGCTGAACGTGAAGCAAAGGCAAAGGCAGAGCGCCAATTGGAAATGAAGAAAAAACGTGCCCTTCAAAAAGCACAGAAAAAGAAAAAGTAAAAAGGAGGACTCTTGCAGATGGTTATTTTTACAGGAGCAAGTGTTGAAGAAGCGATTCAAAATGGACTAAAAACGCTGGATATCCCACGAATGAGAGCACATATCACCGTTGTTTCGCGTGAAAAGAAAGGTTTTCTCGGTTTATTTGGCAAGAAGCCTGCGCAGGTAGATGTGGAGCCGATTGCTGAAACGACTGTGGCCAAGGCCAACCAACAGGCGGTAAAAGGAGTTCCTGAGGAAATCAATGCGCAAAACGAGCCGGTACAAAGTGTCAGTGAAGCAACAGTTGACTTAGGGCGAGTGGTGACAGCTATTAAGAAGGCCGAAGGTGAAGCTGTTTCAGAAAAAGTCAAGGCTGAAATTCTTAAAAACGATAAAGATGCCAGTACCATTCTGGAAGAAACAGGTGCAATTGACTTCTTAAAGACCAGTCAAGCAATTGATGAAGTACAAACTTTGAAAGACTCAGAGGAAGATAGCTCTTTAGCAGAAGTGGCAGCTAGTCAGCAAGAGACAGCTGAGTCGTCCTTCTTTGACTTGGGGATCCAGGTTGAGGATGATTGTAATATTGAAGAAGTTGTCGCAAGTGTGACCGCATATGTGCAAAAGATTGTGGATGAAATGGATGTTGAAGCGACTCTTTCTAGCAGCCACAATCGCCGAACGATTAATATGCAAATTGATACGAATGAGCCAGGGCGCGTGATTGGTTACCACGGTAAAGTCTTGAAAGCCTTGCAGCTGTTGGCTCAGAATTATCTTTACAATCAATATTCCAAGAGCTTCTACATTTCTATCAACGTGAATGACTATGTGGAGCATCGTGCAGAAGTTTTGCAAAGCTATGCGCAAAAATTGGCTCAGCGTGCTCTGGAAGACCGTCGCAGCCAGCATACGGATCCTATGTCCAATAGTGAGCGTAAAATCATCCACCGGATTATCTCAAGAATTGATGGTGTGACTAGCTATTCAGAAGGCGATGAGCCTAACCGCTACGTTGTTGTAGATATTGATTCGGAATAAATCTTAACCAGCTGAGCAGCTGGTTTTTAGATACAGAAAGGAGAAAATTCCATGTCACTTTTTCCAGCTATTGAGTCGTTTTTGACTGTTCAAGGAAGTAAATACATTTCACCAGATAAGGCAGGGGAACTGCGAGAGACAATGTTGGATTTGAAAGCTAGAGGTCAGGCTGCTCGGCAGGAGTTTGCGAACTTAGTCCGAGACTTTCAGGCTCTCTATCCTAAGCTGAATCTGGAGCGGACCAGCAATTGGCTGAATCAGGCTCAGATTTTACGCCCACATTTTTGGAACTATCTAAGAGGCTATGGGGAAATCACAGAGCCCATGTTCGCTCTGCGCTTGTATGGAACTGCAGAAGATTTTGGGGTCTCGCTAGAGGTGAGCTTCATGGAGCGCAAGAAAGATGAGCATAGCCTTAGCAAGCAAAATCGGGTACTGAATCTGCCTATTCAACCGCCAGCTTACTATTTTGCCCAGATAGATGGTGTGAGTCAACGCTTCGAGGCTACTGATGCAAATAGGCAGTATCTAAGCCAGGGGGTGGCTGCTGGGCTAGTCCGCAAGGTTTTGATCAAATATGATGTCAATCTTTCCGAGGCTAGAAGCAAGCAGGAAGTTCTGTCGGAGCTTGAGCAGGCTATGACAGCCTTGATTCCCTTCTATGAAGCGACACGATTTGAATGATTTCGTTTCCAAAAAGAAACAATTCGTCCAATACTATTGACAAACAGGAGAGAATCAGATAGAATAGTAAAGTATGTTTAGTAACTGATCACTTTATAGCCGGCTAAACGAATACAAAATCTATGAGGAGGTATTCATCGTGAAACGTACTTATCAACCAAGTAAACTTCGTCGTGCGCGCAAACACGGATTCCGTAACCGTATGTCAACTAAAAACGGTCGTCGCGTATTGGCAGCTCGTCGTCGTAAAGGACGCAAAGTTTTGGCTGCATAATCCAAACGATTACCATAAAGAAACCAGTGGAGACTCGAGACCACTGGTTTTTCTATTGTTCTTGATAAAATAGGCTTCTATGGTTTAAGAGTGACTAGTAGAGTCCGTGCAGGATAGGAACTTTACATGAAATGGAAGGTAAACGGGCTAGTCTAGGTGGTTTCTAGGTGTATCTTATCTAGTTTGAATAAAAGAAAAGAGAGTGGGACAGAAATCGGTAATTGGTTAGAATTCGATTTCGTCGTCCCACCTCCGCACAGTTGAGTAGGGCTGTAAAAGCTGATGAAATCAGCGTAGTAGAGCCCACTCAACCACTGCGTCTTGCTCGACAATCCAAAGACAATTGAGAGGCTAGGACTTTTGTCCCAGCCTCTTTTTGATGATTATATTGGCATGTAAGTATGCTCTCTATCAAGCAGCTAAGAGCAGGGGATAGAGATAGCAGAGCAGCGTGAAACTAATAAGGGCGTAGAAGATACCGATTCGGATCGCTTGGATGGGCTTGTAGAAACGAATTAGGGTCAGGATACACCAGACCAGTAGAACAAGGATAAACCAAGCTGAAATCAGGCGCAATGGTGTTGGACCATAAAGATAGATATAGATGCCAAAGAGTTTCCAGCCGGCAAGCAAGGCCAGTAAAAAGGCGAAAATAAAGAGGATAGTGCTGGCTAGTCGAGTGCCTTTCTGGTCCCAGAGAGGTTTTTGGGCCAGTAAATAAAAGGCGGCTAGCACAGCGAAATTTAGAAGTGATACACGAACAAGCTGCCAGAAGCCAGCAACAGCAACAGTTGAGGCATTTTGCGGAGAAATAGTTTGGAGGCTAGTGCCAGTACTAAGGAGTTCGCTTAATTCTCCTAAACCAACAAGGAAAAAGAGAGCGTAGGTCAGGCAGAGACTGCCGATGATGATATAGGCTGTAAAAGCAGGAAACATTCGCAGTGGCTGAATTTTATTTTGAAAGCTTTGATAGGTAACTTTGATATTCTTTTGATTCAGTAAGCTGCTAACAATCAGACTGTAGAGATAGAGACCGATAGGTAGGGCCAAGAAGAGGCGAAGAGCGATGGCGTCTGTATCAAGATTTGAAAAGATCAAGTCAAAGAAAAGATGCAAGGCATCAGCTGTATCGCTAAAGAAAAGAGCAAATCGATCAGAGACTTGGCTGAGTTGTGACCAAACGAAGAAGACAAGCGTACCAGCAATAAGAAGGCTGCTTGCGATCATCGTACTTTGGAGTGCTTTTTTAGAAGAATCGCTGTCTTCAGTAGTTGCATCTGAAGCCTTATCGCTCAGAGCAAAGACCTGAAGACCAGCGAAAAAGTTTCTAAAAGGTAGAATCACAAAGGCCTGAATGCTATCGTACCAAACCATGATCCCCAAGCGGCCTTGATTGAGCCAGCCCGTCCGTGACAGGATATAAAAAGAAAAGGAGATGTGGAGAGTCAAAGTCTGAAAAATTTCTAATTGTGGGTGAAAGCCCCAGATACTGAGTGCCAGTGCCTGAGTCAAACTGAGAATCAGGAAAAGCTTGGACTCGAGCCCAGCAGAGGCATCCTTTTCGATTTGAGGCAAGCTTTTTGGCGTTTTTCTTACTAACCACTCGGTCAGGCTAATTAAACCAATCGCAATAGGAAAAAAGTAAATGGTCTTGTTGCCGTCGACGGCAACTGTATAAAAGTAGGCCAAAAAATAGAGAATGAGAGAGCTGATTCTAAAATTCTTCAGTTCCTTTATGTTTAAAGCTGTGAAGATGCTGTTTCGCTCTTGGTCTTTTTCAAAAGGAAGGTAGGGTTGCTTCGTCATCTGTTCCTGTGATGGTGTTTCCATGTTTATTCCTCCTCGGTTTCATCTGTGATATATTCAAGAATATCGCCGGGTTGGCAGTCCAATTCCCGACAAAGGGCATTAAGTGTTGAAAAGCGTATTGCCTTGGCTCGGTTATTTTTTAAGATGGACAAGTTGGCAGGGGTGAGGTCAATCAATTCTGCTAAGCGTCCAGCACTAATCCGTTTTTGAGCCATGACAAGGTCTAAATTTATCTGAATCATAGTCCCTCCTAAATCGTGTAGTCTACTTCTTCTTGCAGCTCAATTGCCTTGCCAAAAGCATTGCGGATAACCCGAATAATCAAGGTTAAAATGCAGCAAGAAACGGCTACGAGGAGCATGGGCATATAGACTGTCAAGCCCATAAAGAAAGAAATGAGGGCGACCATTCCAACTTCCCAGCCCAGATAGCGCATATACTGTACATTTTGTCTGATAAAGACCTGATTTTTCCCGATGCGGCTGAGGAGCCGATAGAGATGTACGATACAGGTCAGAGCCAGACAGCCTAAGACATAGCCTAGAAGCAACAATATCCAATAGCGACTTTCTCCTTGAAAGAAAGGAGAGGGAAATTCAATGACTAGGCTGACTACCCAAGGTCCGATGGCTATCAGGACAATGGAAGCAATAAATAAAATGCTGAGGCTGATTTTTGTAAGCACAATGCTTATATCTTCAGCTGTTTTTTGTCTTGTCTTTGACATGGATTCCTCCAAATAATTTCTATTTTTATTTACTATATCACAAAATATATCGATAATCAATAATAAAATATCGAAAAATAATAAAAAATTATCAAAAAACAGTAAAAGTATTTTTGATAGGTGCTGTAAAAATAACAAATACCCGCTGAAGTAGGTGGAGAGAAAGTAAAGCTCTTGCCCCTTTATCTGACTTTTTTGGTATAATGAAAAGCAGGAAATACAAGGAAGTAAAGCATGAAAATTTTTGATACACACACGCATTTAAATGTGGAAGAATTTGCTGGTCGAGAGGCAGAAGAGCTTCGGTTGGCTGCAGAAATGGGTGTTAGCAATATGAATGTTGTCGGTTTTGATCGGCCGACCATTGAGCGCGCCTTGGAGTTGGCCGACAGTTATGAGCAGATTTATGCTACGATTGGCTGGCATCCGACTGAGGCTGGGACTTATGATGAGGTGGTGGAAGCCTATCTGCGGGACAAGCTTGCTCATCCAAAAGTGGTGGCTCTGGGCGAGATTGGGCTGGATTATCACTGGATGACAGCGCCTAAGGAAGTGCAAGAGCGAGTATTTCGTCGACAAATCCAGCTCTCCAAAGGGTTAGATCTGCCCTTTGTCGTCCACACGCGCGACGCTTTAGAAGACACCTATGAGATTATCAAGAGTGAGGGTGTAGGCCCTCGGGGCGGTATCATGCACTCTTATTCGGGTTCTTTGGAAATGGCAGAGCGCTTTATCGAGCTGGGGATGATGATTTCCTTTTCTGGAGTCGTCACCTTTAAAAAAGCGACGGATATTCAAGAAGCTGCGCAGAACCTGCCTTTGGACAAAATCCTCGTCGAGACGGATGCACCTTACCTAGCGCCTGTTCCTAAGCGTGGCCGAGAAAACAAAACAGCCTATACTCGCTATGTTGTCGAGAAAATTGCGGAGCTGCGTGGGCTGACGGTCGAAGAAGTGGCTCAAGCGACCTATGCCAATGCAAAGAAGGTGTTTGGGCTTGACTGAGAAGATAAAAATTCCCCAAGTGGTCGTTGTGGAAGGGCGTGATGACACAGCCAATCTCAAACGCTATTTTGATGTTGAGACCTATGAAACTAGAGGTTCTGCTATCAGTGATGCCGATATCGAGCGGATTCGTCGCCTGCAGGACTTACATGGAGTCATTGTCTTTACAGACCCTGATTTCAACGGCGAGCGGATTCGCCGTCTGATTATGACGGCCATTCCAACAGTGCAGCATGCCTTTCTTAAGCGTGACGAAGCAGCTCCAAAGTCCAAGACCAAAGGGCGCTCGTTAGGCATTGAGCATGCTAGCTTTGAAGACTTAAAGACAGCTCTCGCTGGGGTAACCAGCCATTTTGAGTCAAGTAGTGATTTTGATGTGACAAAGAATGACCTCATGCGGCTGGGATTGCTCCTAGGAAGCGACAGCCGTCAGCGTCGAGAGTATCTAGGTGAGCAACTCCGAATCGGCTATTCTAATGGTAAGCAGTTGCTCAAACGCTTGGAACTGTTTGGCGTGACCTTGGCGGAAGTGGAAGAAGCCATGCTCAAGTATTCAGTCTAACGGAGTCAGAAATGAAAAAAGTAATTATTACAGGCGGCAATAGTGGTATTGGCTACCAGGCTGCTAAACAGTTAGCTGAAAAAGAGTGGTCAGTGACCCTATTTTGCCGGAGAAAAGAAGCTGCTGAGCAAGCCTGTGAGAAAATCTGTCAACAAACAGGAAATCCGCATGTAGATTATATCTTGGTTGATTTATCTGAGATGAAGAGCGTCAGGAAAGCAGTGGAACAGTATATCCAAAAAGAAGAGACTTTAGATGTTTTAATTAACAATGCGGCTGATTTTGACTTATCAATCAAAAAGCCAATTCTTACCAAAGACGGATTGGAGAAGCAATTTGCGACCAATGTTGCCGCCCCTTTCTTGCTGTCTATCCTGTTGAAAGGTTTGTTGGAAAAATCTGAGAGTGGTCGGATTATTAATATTTCTTCCCAAGGGCTGATGCTTTATCCTTTCATGCAGCTTGATTTTGAAAATTTATCTGGTCAAAAACATTACAGTCCTGCTAAGACCTATTATCAGAATAAGCTGGCCTTGTTGATGTTGTCGCTTTATATGCGGAAGCATTGGGAAGGTATCAAGGTTCACGCAATCCGTGTGACCAATGTCAAAGTTGATATGCGCCGCTATGATCACCTCAGCGCTTTTATGAAAAATCTGTATAAAATTAAGTCGAGATTTTCGATTAGTCCTGGAGAAATGGCGAAAGTCTATATAGCCTTATCTACAGAAGATGGCTATGAGGGCTTTTTGTATGACGAGAAATGCAGGGAAGTAAAAGCAAATAGATCTGCTTACGAAGAAGAGGAGCAAGAAAAACTCTACACCTTGCTAGGGCAAATGACCTGCGTAAAGGATAACGCATAAAGAATTAAAAAATAAAGTCCATAAGGAGAAGTAGCATTGGCTTGGTTTAATTTTGGGAAGAAAAAAGAAAAAATAGAATCTGCAACAGAAGTTGTAAAAGAGAAAATCGAGACAAGTGCTTGCTTGGGAGTGTTTGACTTTTTTGCACTTGGGAAGTCCGATCAGCTGTTGATCTTGGGCAGATTGAAAGGAAACTTAAAGTTAGGCGACCGTCTGCAAGTATGTAATCCTGGTGAAAGCTTTGAGTCTTTTGGCGAGCTGACGGTTGAAAAATTAAGCAATGGAAAAGAAGATTCTAACTTCTTGACAGATGAGCCCCTTGCCCATATTGTTGTAGCTGCATCTGAGGTCGCAGGTCGACTTAAAAAGGGGAGTGTTCTCTATACGTCCAAGATAGATGAGCGCCAGCTTTTATCTAGTTATACAGATGCCCTTTATACATCTTTTGTGGAAATGCAGAATGGGGATATGAGTAATGAAGACTATCTGCGAGCTAGTTTAGAAGATAGTGTTGAAATTTTGCGTTTGTTCTTATGGGATTGTAGAGAAAATCGGCAAAATGGGAGTGAAGAAGAATATCAAAAAAATCTGGCTAAAATTGCCCACCTTGAGGAAGTTGTAAGAGATAAGTTGCTTGAAGCAGATGAGGTCTATGTGATTTATTCTCAATTAACAGGAGAGCCCTATATGTTTTCGAAGACATATGACCGAGGAGATGATGGCTATCTGTGTACTGATCCCTTGATTCACCTCTCAACTTCTCGTTGGTACCATCATTACAAAGAAACATTTGACAGTCAGCCAAATACCGAAGTGAGACGGATTGAAAATACAGAGGACAAGGAAGCTATTAAAAACTTCTTGGGTTCCGCTTTTTACCTTAATGGTGCTCTAGGAATTATCATGAATTCAGATGATGTGTGCATCAAGGCTCAAAGCTTGGTAGAAAAACCTGATTTTTCAAATCTACCTGAGATTCAGGTGCCTGTCATGAATCCTGATGTAGTGAGATGGCTACTCTTACTTGGACAGCTAGGTAAGCCAGATACAGAAGACAAACAGCTGGTAGACAGGCTTTATTATGGCTTCCTATCAAAGGCGGTGCCTAAGGCTAAATTCCTCATTCCCGTGCGAAGAGGTGAGAATTTCCCTGAAGCGAGCGATGAAGCCAAGGAAGTAATGTTAGAAAGAGGGGCTAGTCTAGATTTACCAGTTCGAGAAGGAAAAGATGGCCGACAAGCTATCTCTCTCTTTACAGACTGGAAACGTCTGCGGATGGTTTTTGATGAAGAGTGGAACGGTATGATCGAGCCGGCAGGAAATATGATTGCTATGTTTGACTACATTGTCAATGGGACACAGTATCTAAAAGCGGGATGTTACATCAGTCAAGATTCTTTCAAAGAAATGGAAAAAATAAGCGCCGAGCTAAATGATACTCCAAAGCAGTAGAAGAGGTAAAAATGAAGATCCTAGTTGACAGAATCTCTGTTAGTGCGGGAGATGACACTGTTCCACATAAGACAGAATATAAAGTGTCTGAAGAAATGACAGTTGAAGCTTTCTTTGCTTTTCTTGAAGAGGATAGTTATCTCCCTCTTGTTCAAGGAAATGATGTTGCATGGGAGCTTCGCAATATCAATGGGGAACAGGGAGCCTACTTTACAAAAACAAAAGAGACGCTTCAAGCAGATGCCTTGTTAAAGACAATGATTGAAGGGGCGAATGGTGACAACCAATTTGAGCTGATTTACCATTCTACACCTGAAGCTTATTTTAATAGAAAAGAGAAAACATGAGAATTGCAGATTATAGTGTGACCCGTGCCATTCTGGAGCGTCACGGTTTCACCTTTAAAAAATCTTTCGGTCAGAATTTCCTTACGGATACCAACATCCTCCAGAAGATTGTGGATACGGCTGAGATTGACAAAAATGTCAATGTCATCGAGATTGGTCCTGGTATTGGGGCTTTAACGGAGTTTTTGGCGGAAAGTGCCGCAGAGGTCATGGCCTTTGAGATTGATGATCGACTGGTGCCGATTTTGGCAGATACTCTGCGCGATTTTGACAATGTGACCGTGGTCAATCAGGATATTCTCAAGGTTGATCTGGCTCAGTACATAGCAGAGTTTAAGAATCCAGACCTACCTATCAAGGTGGTGGCGAATCTTCCCTACTACATCACGACACCGATTCTCATGCATTTGATTGAGAGCGGGATTCCTTTTAGTGAGTTTGTCGTGATGATGCAGAGGGAAGTGGCGGATCGGATTTCGGCTCAGCCGAATACCAAGGCTTACGGCAGTTTGTCGATTGCGGTCCAGTATTACATGACGGCCAAGGTTGCCTTTATTGTGCCGCGGACAGTATTTGTGCCAGCGCCTAATGTAGATTCGGCCATTCTCAAGATGGTGCGCAGAGACCAGCCAGCTGTTGAAGTACAGGACGAGAAATTCTTTTTTAAGGTTTCTAAGGCCAGCTTTGTCCACCGTCGCAAGACGCTCTGGAACAATCTGACCAGTCATTTTGGGAAGTCTGAGGAGACCAAGGCTAAGCTAACAGCTGCTTTAGAGCAAGCTGACTTATCTCCAAGTGTTCGGGGAGAAGCCTTGACTTTGGCAGATTTTGCCCGTCTGGCGGATGCCTTGAAGGAACAAGGATTATAAGATTTGAAAACCAGCCCTTTTTGAAAAGGGCTGGTTTTCTGAAAGAAATTTCAAGAAGATTTTATAATTTTCCAAAAGAAAAACTCTTGTCAACTTGGACAAGAGTTCTTGTTTGATGCGGAGGAAGGGATTTGAACCCTCACACCCGTACGGGCACATGCGCCTGAAGCATGCGTGTCTGCCGTTCCACCACCTCCGCTTGCTTTTTATTATAACATATTTTTCGAAAATGCCAATAGTAAAAGCCAAATATATGTTTTTTTGATATAATAATTGTATTAACTTTAAAGGAGCAGTCTTGCAAGGAATAATTATTAAAGCCTTGGCTGGCTTTTATTATGTAGAGTCAGATGGGCAGGTGTATCAGACCAGAGCGCGTGGGAATTTCCGTAAAAAAGGTCAGACGCCTTATGTTGGCGACCATGTCGAATTTTCAGCGGACAAGGATTCTGAAGGCTACATTTTAAAAATCGCCGAGCGAAAAAATAGTTTGGTACGGCCACCCATTGTCAACATTGATCAGGCAGTTGTCATTATGAGTGCCAAGGAGCCAGATTTCAATGCCAATCTCTTGGATCGTTTTCTGGTGCTTTTAGAGCATAAGCGGATCCATCCTATTATCTACATCAGCAAGTTAGACCTGGTTGAAGATGAGCAGAGCTTGGATATCTATGTACAGGCCTATCAGGCCATCGGCTATGAAGTCGTTAAAACCAGTGAGGAGTTACTGCCACTTCTGACAGGGAAAATCACTGTTTTCATGGGTCAGACTGGTGTTGGAAAGTCCACTCTGCTCAATAAAATTGCACCAGACTTGCAATTAGAAACAGGAGAAATCTCTGAAAGTCTGGGTCGTGGTCGCCATACGACACGGGCGGTCAGCTTTTATAACCTAAATGGCGGAAAAATTGCGGATACTCCGGGCTTTTCTTCTCTGGATTATGAGGTGGACAAGGGAGAAGACCTGAATGCAGCCTTTCCAGAAATTGCCGAAATCAGTCGGGACTGCAAATTCCGAACTTGTACCCATACGCACGAGCCGGCTTGTGCTGTCAAACCAGCCGTAGAAGACGAGCGAATTGCTGCTTTTCGTTTTGAAAACTACCTGCAATTTCTTAGTGAAATCGAGAATCGTCGTGAAACTTATAAAAAGATAGCTAAAAAACTTACTAAATAAAGAAAGGCACTATCATGAAAACGTTTAAAATTGCTCCCTCTGTTCTGAGTGCGGATTATGCTAATTTTGAGACTGAGTTGAAAAAGCTAGAAGCTAGCGGGGCGGAGTATGCCCATCTGGATGTCATGGATGGCCATTTTGTCCCTAATATCAGCTTTGGAGCTGGGGTTGTGGCCAGTATGCGTCCCCACAGCAAGATGGTTTTTGATTGCCATCTTATGGTGTCCAATCCTGAGCATCATATTGAGGAATTTGCTCGGGCAGGTGCAGATATTATCAGCATCCATGTGGAAGCAACGCCACATATTCACGGGGCTCTGCAGAAGATTCGTGCGGCAGGTGTCAAGCCTAGTGTGGTTATCAATCCTGGAACACCGGTTGAAGCGATTAAAAATATCTTGAACTTAGTGGATCAGGTCTTGGTTATGACAGTCAATCCAGGATTTGGCGGTCAGGCTTTTCTGCCCGAAACCATGGGTAAGATTCGTGAACTGGTCGCTCTGCGAGAGGCCAATCAGCTGAGCTTTGATATTGAAGTGGACGGTGGGATTGACGATAAGACGATTCAGATGGCTAGAGAAGCTGGCGCCAATATTTTCGTAGCAGGTAGCTATGTCTTCAAAGGTGATGTCAGCCATCAAGTTCAGACCTTGAGGGATGCGTTAGATGCCTAGAATTGCTCTGTTTGCTGGCGGTGATTTGACTGCGGTCAATCGAGATTTTGATCTTTTTGTCGGAGTTGATCGTGGTGCCTTTTATTTGCTAGAGCAGGGCTTGCCTCTAGATTTAGCGGTTGGTGATTTTGATTCTGTTTCCGATGAAGAATTGCTGCGCATAAAAGCTGGCGCCAAGGAAGTCATTCAGGCTCAGCCTGAAAAGGATGATACGGACTTAGAATTGGCTGTTCTGGCTTGCTTTGAGCGCTATCCAGATGCTTATCTGACGATTTTCGGCGCCTTTGGAGGTCGTTTAGACCATGCTCTGGCCAATGTTTTTTTGCCCAGCAATGATAAAATCGCTCCCTATATGGAACAGCTGATCTTAGTAGATGCCCAGAATTGCATTCGCTATGTGCCCTCTGGCCGTCATGAAATCAAGCCAGTGGAAGGCATGGACTATCTGGCCTTTCTGCCGACAGAGGATGTGGCTCTGACCATTGAAGGAGCTAAATATCCTTTAAATGAAAGGAATTTTTTCTTTAAAAAAGTCTATGCTTCTAACGAATTTATAGATAGACCTGTATTTTTATCCTTTGACAGAGGTTATACGGTTGTTATTTACAGTAAAGATAGGAGTTGATATGGAGTATATCATCATCATCCTGCTTATCATCAATCTGGTCTTTCTCTATTTCTTCTGGCAGAGACAGGGACAGCAGGAGCAGGCGATCAGAGTCTTGCTAGAAGAGCAGGAGGATCACTTGTCCGACCAGCTGGATTACCGCTTTGAGCAGGAAAGGCAGCAAGAGGCTCTTCGGCAAAAAGAGTTGGAACTTGTTCTGGGAGATCGGCTGGCAGAAGTTCGAACAGATTTGCATCTCCATTTGACGGATTTACGAACTGAAATGGCGGAGAGTTTCAGCAAAAATCGAGACAAGACCGATGAGCGGATGCGTCAGATTCAGGAGTCAAATGACTTACGGCTGGAGCAGATGCGCCAAACTGTTGAGGAAAAATTGGAGAAGACTTTGCAGAGTCGCCTGCAAACCTCCTTTGAAACGGTGTCCAAGCAGCTAGAATCTGTTAATCGTGGTTTAGGAGAGATGCAGACAGTGGCTCGGGATGTCGGCAGTCTCAATAAGGTTCTTTCCAATACCAAGACCCGCGGCATTATGGGCGAGCTTCAGCTGGGACAAATTATCGAAGACATCATGGCCCCCAGCCAGTATGAGCGAGAATTTGCCACAGTGGCAGGTTCTAGTGAGCGCGTGGAGTATGCCATCAAATTGCCGGGACAGACGGATCAGGACTATGTCTACCTGCCCATCGATTCCAAATTTCCTCTGGCGGATTATTACCGCTTGGAAGAGGCTTATGAATCGAGCAACAAGGAAGAGATTGAACTTTATCGCAAGTCGCTGTTGGCTAGCGTCAAGCGTTTTGCCAAGGACATCAACAGTAAATATCTAGCTCCGCCAGCTACGACTAATTTTGGGATTATGTTTTTGCCAACGGAAGGTCTCTATTCTGAAGTAGTTCGCAATCCAGAGTTTTTCGACGGTTTGCGGCGAGATGAGCAGATTGTCGTAGCTGGACCGTCTACCTTGTCAGCCCTGCTCAACTCTCTCTCAGTTGGCTTTAAAACCCTAAACATCCAGCGTAGCGCAGATGACATCAGCAAGGTTCTGGGCAGTGTCAAGCTGGAATTCAATAAGTTTGGCGGTATTCTAGCTAAGGCTCAGAAGCACCTGAAGAATGCTTCTGGCAGCATTGATGAGCTACTGACTCGACGAACCAATGCCATTGAAAGAACGCTGCGGCATATTGAATTGTCTGACCAAGACCTTCATTTACACTTGCTCGATATTCCAGATGAAAGGGAAGACTATGAAAATTAATCAAATGAAAAAAGATGAGATGTTTGAAGGCTTTTATCTGATTAAGTCAGCAGAAGTCCGACAGACTAGAGCTGGGAAGAATTACCTCGCCTTCACTTTCCAAGATGACACTGGAGTGATTGAGGGGAAATTATGGGATGCCCAGCCCCATAATGTGGCGGAATTTACAGCGGGGAAAGTCGTTCACATGCAAGGACGCCGCGAGGTCTACAATAACACCCCTCAGGTTAATCAGCTGACTTTACGTCTGCCAAAGGCCGGCGAGCCTAATAATCCTGCTGATTTCAAAGAAAAACCACCTGTTGATCAAAAAGAACTGCGGGAATATCTGGCGCAAATGATTTTCAAGATTGAAAATCAAGTCTGGCAGCGCGTGGTGCGCTCCCTTTACAG
Source organism: Streptococcus cristatus (assembly GCA_905372795.1). Taxonomy (GTDB): domain Bacteria; phylum Bacillota; class Bacilli; order Lactobacillales; family Streptococcaceae; genus Streptococcus; species Streptococcus cristatus_J. Next base: position 22,167 of record CAJPQE010000007.1, read on the forward strand.
CAAATACGATAAGGAATTCTATTCCTACCCCGCAGCGAAAACCAATCACCATGCTTTTGAATCAGGACTCGCTTTTCATACAGCTACCATGGTCAAGCTAGCAGATGCGATTGGTGACATCTATCCTCAGCTTAATAAGAGCCTTCTTTTTGCGGGGATTATGTTGCACGACTTAGCCAAAGTCATTGAGTTGAGCGGTCCAGAAAATACGGAATACACCGTGCGAGGCAATCTGATTGGCCATATTGCGCTGATTGACGAAGAATTGACCAAAACCTTGGCAGAGCTGAAAATTGATGATACCAAGGAAGATGTCATTGTTTTGCGCCACGTCCTCCTCAGTCACCACGGTCTCCTCGAATACGGTAGTCCCGTTCGTCCAAAGATTATGGAAGCAGAAATCCTACACATGATTGACAATCTGGATGCGGAAATGATGATGATGACCACGGCTCTGTCTCTCGTTGCTCCGGGAGAAATGACCAATAAAATATTCGCATTGGAAAATCGTTCCTTCTATAAACCAAAAATTGATAAGTGAAATACGAAAAATGGGCATTATATTTAGCATAATGTTCGTTTTTTTGATATAGTATGATATAATGAAAAAAATAAAATAAATATTCATAGAAATCACTCCAAACTTTGAAATTAAAAAGGCTGATTTACTGCTCTATGCGAGAAGAGTCTAATTCTCAGACTGGTTTGCGGATGATTTTGATGGAATCGAATTGGTGAAAAAATGAAATTAAGAAGAAGTGAGCGCATGGTGGTTATTTCCAATTACTTGATTAACCATCCTTACCAATTAACAAGTTTAAACACATTTGCAGAGAAATATGAGTCTGCCAAGTCTTCCATTTCAGAAGACATTGTGATTATCAAACGTGCCTTTGAAGAAATCGAAATTGGTACGATTGAGACAATTACTGGTGCTGGAGGAGGTGTTGTCTTCACTCCTTCCATTTCAGAAAAGGAGGCCAAGGCTATCGTTCAAGACCTCCGCGATCAACTATCTGAGAGTAATCGAATCCTCCCTGGCGGCTATATCTACTTATCAGATTTACTCAGTACGCCATCTATCCTCAATAATATTGGTCGCATCATTGCCAAAGCTTTCAAAGATCAGAAAATTGATGCCGTTATGACAGTGGCGACCAAGGGGGTTCCACTTGCCAATGCTGTCGCTAATGTTTTGAATGTTCCCTTTGTCATTGTCCGTCGCGATTTGAAAATCACTGAGGGCTCTACGGTCAGTGTCAACTATGTCTCTGGCTCTAGCGGAGATCGAATTGAGAAAATGTTCCTCTCAAAACGTAGCCTCAAGGCTGGAAGTCGGGTGCTGATTGTCGATGACTTTCTCAAGGGAGGCGGAACAGTTAATGGGATGATTAGCCTTCTGTCCGAGTTTGATTCGGAATTAGCAGGAGTAGCAGTCTTTGCGGACAATGCCCAAGCCAATCGCGATCATCTGGAATACAAATCGCTGTTAAAGGTGACCAATATCGATGTTAAATCAAATACGATTGATGTTGAGATTGGGAATATATTTGATTAACTTTAGGAAAGAGTCATGAGAAATATTTTTGATAAATTAGAGAGAAGTTCTATCTTTGTTCAGTCTGGAATTATATTGGTTCTAGTAGCCGTCTTGGTTTCTGGTCTTTTGTTCTTAAAACCAGCCCAGAAGAATACGGGCTCCACTAAACCAGCCAGTTACAGTAGACGTCTAAGCTCTAGCAGCGCTCATTCTACAAATAAAGTATCATCAGAAGATAGTACGATTCAAGATGCTGAAGCTGCTGTCAAAAAGTTGGAAGAAGAACGAACGGATGAAAATGTGAATCAAGCGCAGGCAGCGGTTGATAAGGTAAAAGACGAGGAAGCTAAAGCTAAGTTCCAAGCTAGGATTCAAGCGGTGAAAGATGCAATGAAAACACCTGAAGAAGCTACTGAATCTGAATCAGACCAGCAGCCTGCTCCGTCTCCTGCACCAGCCTATGTAGCTCCCGCTGTTGTAAATGAGGTACCAGCTCAACCACAGGAAAATCATAATCCAGCCCCTTCTACAAGCTCAGAGCCTACTCCCAGCCCATCTTCTGCTTCGACGGGGACTCCCTCCGAAGCTGAGACCTCCCATTGATTTTTAAGTAGAAAATCGTGCCTACAACAATCTTGTTTATAGATAGATAAGAGGAACTCTCAATGATGCAATGAGTAAGCATGCTTTGAGAGTTTTTTAGTTTGTAAATAGCAAGATGCCGTCATTCCAAAAGCTTATAAAAGAATGTGAAAATAAGTAAAAAATAATGAAAAACTATTGACGAGGATATGCATCTATGTTACAATGATAAACGGTACTTTTTACTTTTGGTCTCTCAAAAGTGTACAGAGACGTGCTGACAAATGTTGCAAAAGTACACACAGATGGTAGCTGTCACCAAGTGTATCATCACCAAAATTAAAAAAATACAGGAGAATGTAGATGCCTACAATTAACCAATTGGTTCGCAAACCGCGCAAATCAAAAGTAGAAAAATCTAAATCACCAGCTTTGAACGTTGGTTACAACAGCCACAAAAAAGTTCAAACAAACGTATCTTCACCACAAAAACGTGGTGTTGCAACTCGTGTCGGAACGATGACACCTAAGAAGCCTAACTCAGCCCTTCGTAAATTTGCCCGTGTACGTTTGAGCAACTTGATCGAAGTTACAGCTTACATCCCAGGTATCGGACACAACTTGCAAGAGCACAGCGTGGTGCTTCTTCGTGGTGGACGTGTAAAAGACCTTCCAGGGGTACGTTACCATATCGTTCGTGGTGCACTTGATACAGCAGGTGTTACTGACCGTAAGCAAGGCCGTTCTAAATACGGTACTAAGCGTCCAAAAGCATAAGGAAAGGGGATAAAGATAAATGAGTCGTAAAAACCGTGCGCCTAAGCGCGAAGTATTGCCAGATCCGCTTTACAATTCACAATTAGTTACTCGTCTTATCAACCGCGTTATGCTTGATGGTAAGCGTGGTACAGCGGCTTCTATCGTTTACGGAGCTTTTGAGCAAATCAAAGAAGCTACTGGAAATGATGCACTTGAAGTATTTGAAACAGCGATGGAAAACATCATGCCTGTTCTTGAAGTACGTGCACGCCGTGTCGGTGGTTCAAACTACCAAGTACCGGTTGAAGTTCGTCCAGAACGTCGTACTACACTTGGTCTTCGTTGGTTGGTAACAATTTCACGTGGTCGTGGTGAACACACTATGCAAGATCGTCTTGCAAAAGAAATCATGGATGCTGCTAACAACACTGGTGCAGCAGTTAAGAAACGCGAAGATACTCACCGTATGGCAGAAGCTAACCGTGCCTTCGCACACTTCCGTTGGTAAGATTAAGATACTAAGGGCGTTAGAAAAGCGACTGAAAATTAGGAAGCTTGACAAAGAATCGAAGATTCTAGGAGAGCTTATCTATTTTCCGAGCTTTTAGCTCGGGTTCAATTATGATACCAAGAGCGCTAAAGGCGCAAAGCAAAAATAGGAAACTGATGCAGTGTTCTGTGAACACAAAGCAGTTTATCTTTTTTGCGTAGAGCCTCGCTCGGGTTCAAATTAGCTAAAACGATTAGTATTAGCTTCAATTCAACTTGTCATCTTGCAAGTTGGAACCAACTCTAACATGAAAAGATTGAGAACGGGTAGGTCCTGCCTATCCGTTTTTTCTAAATAATGTTATAATAGATTGTAAAATAAAATAATAGGAGAAAACAACCTCATGGCACGCGAATTTTCACTTGAAAAAACACGTAATATCGGTATCATGGCTCACGTCGATGCTGGTAAAACAACTACAACTGAGCGTATCCTTTACTACACTGGTAAAATTCATAAAATCGGTGAAACTCACGAAGGTGCATCACAGATGGACTGGATGGAGCAAGAGCAAGAACGCGGTATCACTATCACATCTGCTGCGACAACTGCTCAATGGAACAACCACCGCGTAAACATCATCGACACACCAGGGCACGTGGACTTCACGATTGAAGTACAACGTTCTCTTCGTGTCTTGGATGGTGCGGTTACCGTTCTTGACTCACAATCAGGTGTTGAGCCTCAAACTGAAACAGTTTGGCGTCAAGCAACTGAGTACGGAGTTCCACGTATCGTATTTGCGAACAAAATGGACAAAATCGGTGCTGACTTCCTTTACTCAGTAAGCACACTTCACGACCGTCTTCAAGCAAACGCACACCCAATCCAATTGCCAATCGGTGCTGAAGATGACTTCCGTGGTATCATCGATTTGATCAAGATGAAAGCTGAAATCTATACTAACGACCTTGGTACAGATATCCTTGAAGAAGATATTCCAGCTGAATACCTTGAACAAGCACAAGAATACCGTGAAAAATTGGTTGAAGCAGTTGCTGAAACTGATGAAGACTTGATGATGAAATACCTTGAAGGTGAAGAAATCACTAACGAAGAATTGAAAGCTGGTATCCGTAAAGCAACTATCAACGTTGAATTCTTCCCAGTATTGTGTGGTTCTGCCTTCAAGAACAAAGGTGTTCAATTGATGCTTGATGCGGTTATTGACTACCTTCCAAGCCCACTTGACATCCCAGCGATCAAAGGTATCAACCCAGATACAGACGAAGAAGAAACTCGTCCAGCATCTGACGAAGAGCCATTTGCAGCTCTTGCCTTCAAGATCATGACTGACCCATTCGTAGGTCGTTTGACATTCTTCCGTGTTTACTCAGGTGTACTTCAATCAGGTTCTTACGTATTGAATACTTCTAAAGGTAAACGTGAACGTATCGGACGTATCCTTCAAATGCACGCTAACAGCCGTCAAGAAATTGACACTGTTTACTCAGGTGATATCGCTGCTGCCGTTGGTTTGAAAGATACTACAACTGGTGACTCATTGACAGATGAAAAAGCTAAAATCATCCTCGAGTCAATCAACGTTCCAGAACCAGTTATCCAATTGATGGTTGAGCCAAAATCTAAAGCAGACCAAGACAAGATGGGTATTGCCCTTCAAAAATTGGCTGAAGAAGATCCAACATTCCGCGTTGAAACAAACGTTGAAACTGGTGAAACAGTTATCTCTGGTATGGGTGAGCTTCACTTGGATGTCCTTGTTGACCGTATGCGTCGCGAGTTCAAGGTTGAAGCAAACGTAGGTGCTCCTCAAGTATCTTACCGTGAAACTTTCCGCGCTTCTACTCAAGCACGTGGATTCTTCAAACGTCAATCTGGTGGTAAAGGTCAATTCGGTGATGTATGGATTGAATTTACTCCAAACGAAGAAGGAAAAGGCTTCGAGTTTGAAAATGCTATCGTCGGTGGTGTGGTTCCTCGTGAATTCATTCCAGCGGTTGAAAAAGGTTTGATTGAGTCAATGGCGAATGGTGTCCTTGCTGGCTACCCAATCGTTGACGTGAAAGCTAAACTTTACGATGGTTCATACCACGATGTCGACTCATCTGAAACAGCCTTCAAGGTTGCTGCTTCACTTGCTTTGAAAGAAGCTGCTAAGACTGCACAACCAGCTATCCTTGAGCCAATGATGCTTGTAACCATCACTGTTCCTGAAGAAAACCTTGGTGATGTTATGGGTCACGTAACAGCTCGTCGTGGACGTGTTGACGGTATGGAAGCACATGGTAACAGCCAAATCGTTCGTGCTTATGTTCCACTTGCTGAAATGTTTGGTTATGCGACTGTTCTTCGTTCTGCAACACAAGGTCGTGGTACCTTCATGATGGTATTTGACCACTACGAAGATGTACCTAAATCAGTACAAGAAGAAATCATTAAGAAACACCGTGGTGAATAATTCACTACATGACGCTCGCTTCTAGCGGGCGTTTTTTCTTTTTGGAATCAAAATATGAAATTTATGAAAAATATCGAAAATACATGAAAGAAAATTTGTTACTTGTTAATAATAATGAAATCAGTTGCAATTTTGCTCAATAAGGTATATAATAGATATGTTGAAAGGTGATTTGTAGTGATTCAAGTTACTCTTTTCACATAAAATTTTTTTTGATTTTCATAAGGAGGAAATCACTAATGGTAGTTAAAGTTGGTATTAACGGTTT